>NZ_JBVHLU010000045.1:0-79770 GCF_055558835.1 Embleya sp. NPDC025285 | reverse complement strand
CCTCTCCCCCCCCCCCCCCCCCCCCCCCCCCTCCCCCCCCCCCCCCCCCCCCCCCCCCCCCCCCCCCACCCCGCCTCGTCGGCCCGGGAATCGGGGATGAACCAGGCCCGGTGGCGGACACGCCGGACGGGTGCGCCTTCGCCGCCGGTCGTCAGGGCCTGCGGCCGCGAAAGGTGCGGCGCAGGTCGCTCACCCAGGCGTCGGGGTTCTCCCAGGGGATGAAGTGGCCGCCGTGGTCGTGGGCGTTGACGTTGACGTGGTTGAACCAGGCGGCTTGCGGGCCGGTCTCGAATGCCCGGACACGCTCGTCGGCGGTGTGGACGCCGGGCGGGTTCTCGTAGGTGACGAAGGTGAGGCCGACCGGGGCCTGGACGACGGGGGTGCGGTCGTGGGCGGGGGTCCAGGGGTGGCGGTTGGCGTTGGCGTAGTAGCGCATCGACGTGGCGATGGAGTTGTTCACCCAGTAGATGGTGGCGTGGGTGAGCAGGTCGTCCTTGCTGAAGACGGACTCGACGTCGCCGCCGTTGTCGCTCCAGGCCCTCCAGCGCTCCAGCAGCCAGGCGAGCAGTCCGGCGGGTGAGTCGCTCAGTCCGTGGGCCAGGGTGGCGCCGTCGAGCATGTGCACGGCGAGGTGGGGGGCCCAGCGGTGGTCCAGCTCGACGATGCGGGCCCGGACGTCGGCGGGCTGGTCGTCGGTGAGGGGCCGATTCCGGGCGAAGTCCCAGGCGCGGTGGCCGGTGAAGAAGTCGAGCGGCAGCCCGGAGCCGATGTGGATGCCGTACAGCTCGTCGGCGTACTTGTGGCCGAGTTGGCTGGAGACGATCCCGCCGATGTCACAGCCCCCGGCGGCGTACTTCTCGTATCCCAGGGTCTCGGTCATCAGGGTGTGCCAGAGGTCGGCGACCTTCCAGAAGTTGACGTCCGGAAAGCCGGTGAGCGGCCCGGGGAAACCGAAGCCGGGCAGGGACGGCACGATGACGTCGAACGCGTCGGCGGGGTCGCCGCCGAACGCGGCCGGGTCGGCGAGCGGGTCGATCACCTTCGCCCAGTGCCAGAACGTCCACGGCCAGCCGTGGGTGAGGATCAACGGGATCGGGCGGGGGCCGCGGCCGGGCTTGCGCATGAAGTGCACCGGGACACCGGCGACGCGCACCTCGTAGTGCTCGTGGGCGTTGATGGCGGCCTCGGCCTTGCGCCAGTCGTAGCCGTCCCGCCAGTAGGCGACCAGCTCACGGAGATGGCTGTCCGGGACGCCGTAGGACCAATCCTCGTTCCCCTCGTCCAGCGGCGGCCGGGTCGACGCGAGACGGGCGCGCAGGTCGTCGAGGACCCGGTCGGGCACGTGGAGCGGAGTGGGCTCCAGGGGGAACGCGTGCAAGGTGGTCATGGCGGCGTCCTTTACCGGGTCGGGGAGGCGGTGTCGTCGGCCCGTCGGACGGCGACACCGCGCCGTCCGAATCGGGACGCCGGGGCCTTGGCGGTCAGGTCAGTTGCTCGCGGAGGACTTCGAGCTGGGTCAGCCGGGCCTGGGCGTGCAGGGCGCGGCCCTTGTCGGTGGCGGTGACGAAGACGCCGCGGCGATCGGTGTCGCACATCGCGCGCTGGACCAGACCACACTTCTCCAGCCGGGCGACGGCCCGCGAGGAGGCGCTCTGACTCAGGTGCAGGTCGCTGACCAGGTCGTGGATCCGGGACTTGCATCCCTCGGCGGCGATCAGCCGGTCCAGTACCTCGAAGTCGCTCATGGCGATGTCGTGCCGGGCCTGGAGGGCGCGATCGAGCTCGTGGGCGACCCGGCTGTATCGCGACAAAAGGGTGCGCCAACTCTCGATCAGCGGCTCCTCGGTCTTCATCGCGTCACGGTAACGCCACCCGTCATAACATGCAAGCAAATTTATTGCACCCACATTTAATGCGTAGACATTCAATGCGTGCGCATATATGTTCGTCGCCATGGCCCCAACAGTCGAGACCTACGCGGGACCGTCCTCCCGCGAGAAGTCCGTCCCCTCGTCCGCCGCGTCCACCTCAACACCGTCCGCCTCGCACTGGACTCCCAAACTCTGGGGCGTCCTGGCCGTGCTGTGCCTCGTCCTGTTCCTGGACGGCCTCGACGTCTCCATGGTCGGCGTCGCGCTGCCCTCGATCGGCCACGAACTGGGCATGTCCGCGACCTCGTTGCAGTGGATCGTCAACGGCTACGTGCTCGGGTACGGCGGACTGATGATGCTCGGCGGTCGCACCGCCGACCTGCTCGGCCGGCGCCGGGTCTTCCTGATCGCACTCGCGGTGTTCGCCGCCGCCTCACTCCTGGGCGGGCTCGTCGACAGCGGCGGCCTGCTCATCGCCAGCCGCTTCATCAAGGGTCTGGCCGCGGCCTTCACCGCGCCGACCGCACTGTCCATCCTGACCACGACCTTCCCCGAGGGCCCGGCCCGCAACCGAGCGCTGTCCGTCTTCTCCGTCTTCGGCGCGAGCGGCTACTCGTCCGGCCTGATCCTGGGCGGACTGCTCACCGAGTTCGGCTGGCGCTGGACCTTCCTGACCCCCGTACCGCTGGCCGTTCTCGCCCTGGTGGCCGGGTACTTCCTGATCCCGCGGGACCGCCCCGCCGACTCCGGCGGCCATGACCTGGTCGGCGCCGCCACCCTCAGCGGCGGCATGCTGCTCGCCGTCTACACCGTCGTCTCCGCGCCCGAACGGGGCTGGACCGCGCCGCTCACGCTCGGCTCGGTCGTGCTGGCCGCCGTACTGCTCACCACGTTCGTGTTCGTCGAGAAGCGCATCGCCCACCCGCTCGTGCGGTTCGGCATCCTGCGGATCGGCACGGTGGTGCGGGCCAACCTGAGCATCGTC
This sequence comes from Embleya sp. NPDC025285, assembly GCF_055558835.1. Classification (NCBI taxonomy): domain Bacteria; kingdom Bacillati; phylum Actinomycetota; class Actinomycetes; order Kitasatosporales; family Streptomycetaceae; genus Embleya; species Embleya sp. NPDC025285. The sequence continues at coordinate 76,914 of NZ_JBVHLU010000045.1, read as the reverse complement.
GCGCTGATGGGCTCCTACATGAGCTTCCAGTTCATGATGACCCTCTACCTCCAGGACGGCCTCGGCTGGTCCGCGCTGCGGATGGCGCTCGCGCTGCTGCCGGCCGGTCTGGTCGTCGCCTTCGGATCGCCGTTCACCGGCCGCCTGATCAACCGCTACGGCACCGCGCCGCTCCTGATCGCGTCGATGGCCTCGATGAGCCTGGGCTACGCGTGGTTCCTCGCCACCGCCGGCAGCACCCCGAACTACGCCTTCACCGTGCTGCCCACCATGCTGCTCCTGGGTGGCGGCTTCGCCTTCGGCTTCAGCGCGATCATGTCCCAGGCCACCGAGGGCATCGAGGACTCCGAACAGGGCCTCGCCTCGGGCCTGGTGCAGACCTCCGGCCAGGTCGGCGCGGCCCTCGTGCTCGCCGTGGTCACCGCCGTCACCACCGGCGCCACCGCCGGCGACACCGACTTCGGCGCCTACCGGCCCGGGGCCAACCTGGTCACCGGAGTGGCGATCGTGGGTCTGCTGCTCAACATCGTCCCGCTGCTCGCCTCCTCGCGCCGTCGGGCGCAGACGGCCGACGCCGACGGCACGACGCGCCTGCCCTGACCGTAGCCGGGTCGCGCCGCATCGAGGCGCGAACCCGACCCGCACGACCCGAAGGCCGGCTCCGATCGACATCGGCACCCGAGCCCCCACGCGCCGAACCGCGCGTGGGGGCTTCGGCGTGTGCGGACCGCACCGGGCGTGCGTTCGGCCGTGGGTGGCGAGTGCGGATCCGGGCGAATGCATCGGGTGCGCCGGCGGGTGCGCTCCCCGGACTGGGCGCCAACCGGAAGCGTGGGCCGGTCCGAGTCGATTCGCCGCGCCTCGCCGCGCGTTTCGTGCGGGCGGGCGCGTGGATCGTCGTGGACGCCCAACGGCGCGACAACGGTGCGACAACGGGGCGACAACGGGGCGTGGGACGATGGCGACGAAGCGACGGGAACCGGGTGGAGGTCGACGTGGGGTTGTGGAATCGACGAGGTGCACCGGACGACCCGGCGAACGACCCGGCGGGAGATCCCACCGAGGCGCTCGAAGCACTCGGGTTGACCGCCGACCGCACGGCGGAGCTCTCCGCGACGCTCCGGGGCCCGGTGACCGAGCTCGTGCTGCGGGACCTGCCGCGGATCGAACTCGGCGCCGCGCCGCGCTGGTTGCACGCGACTCGGACCGTGATCGGATCCGCCGCGCCGGCACTGGTACGGGACATGGTGCCCGGGCTCGACGACGAACAGGCCGCCGGGGCCGCGTTCCACCCGAACCTGCTCCCCACCGTCGCCTTCGAACTGCGCCGCCGCCGCGCCGCGCTGCGCCGGGCCAGGGACCCGGGTGCGTTGACCCGGACCGGGCCTGGGGCGCTGAAGCTGAGCGTGGCCCTGATGACCGGCCGGATGCTGGTGCACGGCCACATCGCCGCGCGCGTCGGCGCGGACACCGCGAAGGAACTCGCCGCCGGTCATGCCGAAACGATTCGCTCGCTCGCCCTCGTCGACGCCTCGGACCGCGCCCGTCGACACGAGCCGGCATGGGGCGCGTGGGGGCTGCTCGACGTCCTCCAGGCCCTGCTGCGCAACCGCGAATTGCTCGGCGAACCGGCGGTTCCGGTACCGGCGCCGCCGACGCGGCCCGGGGAACCCGAAGCGGAGCCCTCCACCGTCGCCGAACTGGGCCTGATCCTGTGCTGCTCCGCGGCGATCGCCCTGATCGAGGCACTGCCGCCGACGGACTGAGCCGACGCCGTGCGTCCTGCCGACGCCGACGCCGACGCGTATGTGATCGGGCGGGGTCGCCGGCACGGCCGTGCCCGGGCGGTTGTGTCGGGACGGCAGCGCCGGGGCCCGCGGCGTGCCCGGGTGGCGCCGCGACGATCCCAAGCCGGGCCTACATCGAACGGTGCAGTCACGGTTCGGTCGTCCGCACGACGCCGGCGCGGGCCGATGTCCGGAGAGTGGACGAGGTAGGGGGCGTTCACGAAGGGACAGGCACATGCGCGGCGCGAAGAGTCGAGTGGGAGCGGTGGCACTGGCGGCGGTCTTCGGGGCCGGGATCGGCGTGGCCCCTGGGCCCACATCGGCGGCGGCGAAGTGCACTGCGCGACCAACGCGCTGCGCGACCCGAGCAGCCCGACGCCGTGGTGGCGGGAGCGGTCGGAGGCCGCCGGCACGTGATCGGCGGCACGCCCGGGCATGCCGCGCCCGGGCGTCCGGGGACCGGTGTCCACTCGACGGACGTTCGTGCCGTCGGGTCAGGTCCGGGCCGGATGGCGTGCGCGTAGCGGGCTCTCGCCGAGCAGTTCCAGGCCCAGTGAGGTCAGCGAGTGCAGGACCGCGCCACCTCGCCGGGTCGTGGTGATCAGCCGGGCGTTCCGCAGCACGGTCGCGTGTTGGCTCGCCGACGCCGCCGAGACGTTCAGCCGACGGGCCAACTCCGTAGTCGTGCAACCGTCGTTGATCACGGTCAGCGCGGCGGCCCGGGTCTGGCCCAGGAGCGCGCCGAGCGCGCGGTCGTCGCCCACGCCGGGTTGCCACAGCGCGACGCCGTCCTGGAGGTCGCGCACGGTGGGGACGGCCAACACGTACGGCGCGGTTTCGTCCTGGACGTCCCAGAGCACCACCGACTCACGCCAGACGAAGAGCGTCGGTGCGATCACCAGGCCCCGGCCACCGAGCAGGATGTCGTGGTCCTTGCGATGCCGTACTTCCAGGACCGGTGGATTCCAGCGGATGAGCGGTACGCACAACCCGGCCAACAGGCCCTCGACACCGCTGTCGAGCAGCGTGTGGGTGTAGCGGCTGCGGACCGCCTCCAGGTGCGAGCGCACCCGGTCGTGGAAGGGCGCGACCGTCACGTCGTGGCAGGCGCGCAGCGCCTCGGCGAACTCGCGGCGCGGTTCGAGGGAGCCGTCCAGGAAGTCGCGCACCCAGGTCGAGTACGCGGGGGCGAAGGTCAGGTGCGCCAGTTCCGCGCGTAATCGCGCGCCGGGTACCGCGAGCAGGTTCTCGATGCTTTCGTCGAGGGAGGGGGAGTCCCCGACCAGCGTGCGCAGATCCAGACCCGGGCCGCGGATGGGCATCAGCGCGGTGAGCGGACCGGGCGCGGCCTCCAGTCGCGCCGCCACCTCGGTGCGCCAGGCCCGGAAGGGCAGCGGTCTGCGCGGACCGTGCAGCAGCTCCAGGCTGTGGTACGTCTCGGCCGCCGCACCGACCGTCGTGGCCAATCGGGTCCGGGCCAGGTCCTCCGCGGTGAAGTGGATCCGCAGCACTCGTGTACTCCGAGGGTCGAGTGGATGGTTGGGGGCGTTTCCGCCGAGATGTTCCTTGTGCCGACCTCCCGTTCGATGTGCACGTCCTCGGGAGGACCACGACAGTGTGCGTCCTCGACGACGCTGCGACCAGCGGGTTTCAGCCCAGGCTGAAAGGCGTTTCCGGACAACGGCCGATCGGCCAGGCTACGGGGACGGGGTGAGCGGACAACGTCGTCCGCCCGCCGGGGAATGCGAGCCGGGGTGGAGGGACCCGGGCGCGAGGTCACAGGGGTGGAGGCGGCGGGCTCGGCCGGAGATCCGACACGGGGCGGAAGCGCGGGCCGAGAGAAGACGTCGTCGGGACCCATGTGGTGATCGTGCCCGGATCTCGGCCCCGTCCGACGGGGACGGGCGGGAAATCCATCATGCTCGGGATCGACCGGAGGCGGGCGGAGGTACGCTCGCCTCCGGCCGCGCGCCCCGAGCCGGGGTCGGGGGTCGGGTCGGAGGCTCACGGTCTCCGGGGCTCCGGCGCTCAGGCGAAGGCGTTCACGCCGGTCAGGGCACGGCCGATGAGGAGTTTGTGGATCTGGCTGGTGCCTTCGTAGAGCGTCATCACGCGGGCGTCACGCAGATACTTGCCGACCGGATACTCGTCGATGTAGCCGTATCCGCCGAACACCTGGAGCGCGTTGTTGGCGGCGCGCACCGCGGCCTCGGAGGCGAACAGCTTGGCCACCGAGGATTCGGTGGCGAACGGCAGCCCGCGATCGATGTGGTCGGCGACCTGCCAGGTCAGCAGCCGGGCCGCGCGGACGTCCACGGCGATGTCGCTGAGCAGTTCCTGGACCAACTGGTGGCCGGCGATGGGTTTGCCGAACTGCTCGCGCTCGCCCGCGTGGCGCACCGCCGCGTCCAGGCACGCCTGCCCGATCCCCACACAGCCGGCCGCGACCGACATGCGGCCCTTGGCGAGCGCGGCCATCGCGACCGAGAAGCCCTTGCCGAGTTCGCCCAGGCGCGCGGAGTCCGGCACCCGGACGGCGTCCAGGACCAGTTCGGCGGTGGCCTGACCACGCAGGCCCAACTTGCCGTGCACCTCGCGGCGTTCCAGACCGGGGGTGTCGGTGGGCACGAGGAACGCGGTCACGCCCTTGTGGCCCGCCTCGCCGGTCCGGGCGAACACCAGCGCCACATCGGCCCAGGTGCCGTTGGTGATGAACATCTTGGCGCCGGTCAGCAGCCAGTCGCCGCCGTCGCGCACCGCGCGGGTGGTCAGATTCGCGGCGTCCGACCCGGTGTTCGGCTCGGTGAGCGCGAAGCAGCCCAGCGCCTCGCCCGCGCACAGCCGAGGCAGCCACGCGTGCCTTTGCTCCTCGCTCCCGTACGTGGCAATCGACTTGGCGACCAGGCCGAGCGAGACCGACACGATGCCGCGCACGGCCGAGTCACCGCGCCCCAGTTCCTCCAGGACGAGACAGTAGGCCAGGTGGTCGCCGGCCGATCCGCCGTACTCCTCGGGAATGGTCAGGCCGAGGAAGCCCAGCCGGCCCAACTTCGCGACGATGCCCGGGTCGACGGACTCGGCGCGGTCCCACTCGGCGGCGTGCGGGACGAGTTCGCGGTCGGCGAACCGTGCGGCCAGATCCCGCACGGCGTCCTGTTCGTCGGTCAACTCCAGGTTCATGGGCCGGCTCTCCTGATCCTCGGAATCGGGCGCTCGCGACTCGGCCGGGCGACGGACCGCCGGATGGGCCGGACTCGCGTGCGGCCCCGCTTCCGTCGGGGCCGCCGTCGACCGCCGTCGACCGGTCAAATTAGCAGTGCCGATATCTTCCGCGCGGAACACGGAACCCCGTCCCGGCGGCGTGCGTCGCAGTGCCGGGCCCGAACACCGGTCGGGCCGAGCCGATTCGGGTCGAACGGGAGCCGCACTTGCGCGCCTACAACCACACCCTCGCCGCCGCGATGCTTGCCGGCACGCTGCTCCTGGCCGGCTGCGGAGCGGACTCGACGCCGGTGGGGATCGGCACGCCCACCGCGACGCTCGGTGCCTCGACCCCTGCGGTCGCCGAGACCGGCGAGGACAACACGAAGCTGGACGACGCCGCGCTGAAGAAGAGCATCCAGGCGGCGGGGCGCGGTGTCTCGACCGTGCGCGCCATCGGCGACGTGCGATCATCCGACGGGCGCCGCAGGATCGGCTACGACCTGCGGTTCGACCAGTCCCGGAAGAGCTACATCGGCTCGATGACGGTGGACGGGAGAACCATCGAACTGCGTCGGATCGGCGCGGACCTGTACCTGAGGGCCGGCGCCGACTACTGGACGGCCGCGGGCAAGCTCGCCGACCCGAGCGACGCCGGGCGAGTGCACGAGAAGTACGTCAGGATCGAGGCGGACAACGCGCGATTCGAGGACGTCACCGAGATCGCCGACTACGGCAGCGTCGCGACGGCCGTGATGGACTGGGGATCCACGCCGATACGCCGCTCGGAGGAGATGCTCGACGGCCGGCGGATGCTCGTGCTGACCTTCCCCGACCCGGACGACGGCGACGTTCGCCTGTACGTACCAGCCACCGGAAGTCCGGTCCCGGTGCGGCTCCTTGCCCCGGGCCCATACACCGTCGACTGGTCGGATCCCGGCAAGCCGGTGGAGATCACCGCCCCACCGGCGGCGGCCACGGTGGCCCTGCCGCCGCTGAACCGCCGGACCAGGCCGTCGGCCGGCTGATCCGTGCGCGGCTTCGGCCGGGGACGCTCGGACGGGACCTCGTCAGCGGCCCACGGGCACGGTGACGAACAGTGCGCCGGCCGTTGTGGCGAGCGCCAGGTAGACGCCCAGATGTGCCGCGCGATACCGGTTGAACCCGGGCTTGTGGGGCCACAACCACGATGTCAACGCGACGGGCACGGACGCGACCGCGAGCCACGCGGCCCGGTTCACCGCCGCGGTGGCTTCCGGGCAGTCGGCGGCGGAGTTGCAGGAGTCGAACGCCATCGCACTCAGCCCGAACAGGAAGAGGTGCGCACCCGCGACCGGGACGGTCAGGACGGTGGCGATGACGGGAGCGGTCAGCGAGCCACGCCGGGACGCGGATGTGCCGGCGCGGTGCACGGACCGGAGCGAAGCCTCGTGTTGTGTCATGTGGTCAGCTCATCACCGGGGGACCGGCACGGGATGAGTACGGGTACTCATTTGCCCCGTTCACCCGGAAGCGGCACGGCGGACGCGTTGCTCCGGATGTGCTCGCGCTCGGCGACGCGGTGTGTCCCGGAGGTGAACCGGACGCGGACGTAGGGCAGTTGCGCGGCGCGGGTGGCGAAGCCGGTGGATGCGCCGACCCGCGCGCGGCGATGCCGTGCCCGGGTTCGAGGCAGCCACGTGGTGGGCGCGGGTGGTCAGGAGCCCAGGTAACGGAGGATGGCCAGGACTCGGCGGCTGTAGCCCGGGCCGGCCGCGTGGGCCAGGTCGAGGCGGTCGAAGATCGCGTTGACGTGCTTCTCCACCGCGCTCTGCGACACGTGCAGGGCCTGGGCGATGGCGGCGTTGGTGCGGCCCTCGGCCATGTGCGCCAGCACCTCGCGCTCGCGTGGGGTGAGCCGGTCCAGCGGGTCGACGTGGCTGGTCCGGGCCAGGAGTTGGCGCACCACCTCGGGATCGAACGCGGCGCCGCCGGCGGCCACCCGGTTCAGCGCGTCCAGGAAGTCGTCCACGTGCGCGACGCGGTCCTTGAGCAGGTAGCCCACCGCCGCGCCGTCGTGGGTCAACAACTCGACCGCGTACCGCTTCTCGATGTACTGGGACAGGACCAACACACCCACCCCCGGCAACCGGCGCCGCACCTCCAGCGCGGCGCGCAGACCCTCGTCGGTGTGCGTGGGCGGCATCCGTACGTCGGCCACCACCACATCCGGGACGTGCTCGAGGACCGCCTCGACCATGGCGTCGCCGTCACCGACGCCCGCGACCACCTCGTGCCCCTCATCGGCGAGCAGTCGGGCCAACCCTTCGCGCAGCAGGGCCGAATCGTCGGCCAGGACTATGCGCACGGTACCTCCGCGGTGATCGTGGTGGGACCTCCGGGCGGGCTGTCCACCCGGAGGATTCCGTCCAGTGCGGCGACCCGACGGGCCAACCCGGACAGTCCGCCGCCCGCGGGATCCGCGCCGCCGAGGCCGTCGTCGACGATACGCACCCGCACCGCGTCGCCGGCGCCCGAGACGCACACCGTGACGGCGTCGGCGCCCGCGTGCTTGACCGTGTTGGTGACGGCCTCGGCGACCACGAAGTAGACCGCGGTGGCCACGATCGGCGCGGGTTCCGCCGGTACGTCGTACGTCAACCCGACCCGCACCGGCGCCCGCTCGGCGATCGTCTCCAGGACCGCGCGCAACCCGCCGTCGTCCAACCCCGTGGGATGGATCCGCCAGGCCACGTCCCGCAGATCGGTCAGCGCCTGCTGAGCCTGCTCGTGCGCCTGACGCAACAACTCGTCCGTACGCGCGGGATCGTTGCCGCGCCGGGCCCGGCCGATCAGCATGCCCAGGGCGACCAGGCGCTGCTGCACCCCGTCGTGCAGGTCGCGTTCGATCCGCCGGCGCTCCTCGTGCACCGCTTCGACCACGCCCGCCCGGCTCGCCGCCAGCTCGTCCACCCGAAGCCGCAACCATTCGCTCGGGTCCGGTTCGAGCAGGCGCCGGGCCAGCGCCCGTTCGGTGTCCGCGAGCCCGACCAGGCCGTACAACGCCAGGGCGAACAGGGCCGGCCCGGATGCGAGCAGGATGGCCACGTCGGAGGTGGTGGTGTTCGGACTGCCCGTCGCCCACGCGCCCACCATCACCGCTGCGAACCCGGCGCCGCCGACGGTGAGCACCAAGAGCGCGCCGCCGAGCAGCCCGACGGGCACCCGCGCCGCCAGGTAGCGGACCAGGCGCCTCGGCTCGGTCGGGGTGGGGTGGACCGGGTCCCCGGGGCGGGCCAGGCGTGCGCGCTCCAGGTCGGTCAGGGCGCGGGCGCCGCGCGTGATCAGGCGGAGCACGGCGCGGCGCGGGCGCGTCCGGGAGCGGGGGACGAGCGCGTACGACAGCCCGGCGCCGGCCAGGAAGAGCACTTCCGGCAGGGCGGTCGCGGTGCCCACGAAGACCACCCGAACGGCGCGCAGGGCAGTCTTCGCCACACTACGCACGACCGTCCCGAACCCGCGGGCGTGCCGCGTGTCGTCAAGCGGACCCGAACCGTCCAATGCCCCTGCTCCCGTCCTGTCCCATCCCAGTCCCCGTTTGCGCACGTCACGGCGGTGACCCGAGCCTCTCATCCGGTCCTCCGCCCGAAACGCGTGGGTCGTTCGACTCCGGCTGAACGGCGTGGGTCTTTTCGGCGTCGGCCGAACCGCGCGGATCGTTCGGCTCCGGCTGAACCGCGCGCCCGGTTTCGGTTGAACAGGCCGGGTCACCCGCCTCCGTCCCACCCGTCGGCCTTCGCCCGACCCCGCCGGACCGGGCGACCTCACCCCGGTCGGCCTTCCGGTCAACCCCCGCTCGCCATCGCCTCGCGCAGGTCGACCCGGGCCGCTCGGCGGGACGGGAGCCACGCGGCGAGGGTGCCGACGACGACCGCGCCGACCAGTACCGCCACGCACGTGGTCCACGGGACGGCGAGCGTGTCGAGGCCCTTCGTGGACAGCACACGCCGCGTGGCCGCACCCCAGGCCAGGCCGGGCAGGAGACCCAGTACCGCGCCGACCACGGCGATCAGCACCGCCTCCGTGCGGATCATCCGGCGCACCCGGCGCCGGGTCAGCCCCAGGGCCCGCAACAGCGCGATCTCCCGGGTGCGTTCGACCACGGACAGCGCGAGTGTGTTGACCACGCCCAGTACGGCCACCAGGATTGCCAGCGCGAGCAGCGCGTACACCAGGTCCAGGGCGAGGGCGACCGTGTCGTGCAGCGCCTCGCGGTAGCTGTCCCGGTCGCGCACCTTGGTCTGTGGGAAGCCGGCCAGCCGCTCGGCCAGGGCCGTGTACACCAGGTCCCGGTCCGCTCCCGCCGCGGTGGTCGCGAAGTACACGTCGTCCAGGGGCATTTGATCGGCGGGCAGGTTCGCCCGGGCGACGTGGGTGCCGATGTAGGTGGCGCCGGAGGCGAACACGTCGCCGTCGCGGACGATGCCGCCGACGGTGAGCCGCGCGGTGCCGCCGCCGTGGAAGCGCACCCGCACCGGATCGCCGAGCCGCAGCCGGTGTTCGTCGGCGAACGCCTGGGGCACGGTGATCCCGTCGCCGCCCGGGGCCAGCGTCGAGCGGGCGTCGCCGGCGGTGAAGGTCAGCTTGAAGTCGTCGGTGAACCGCTCGGTGGTGGCGGTCAGATCGTGATCGCGGTCGGTGCCGTGCGCGGTGATCAGGTCGGCGCGCACGGTCTGCTGCGCGGTGACGTGGTCCAGGCCCGGCGTCTCCCGGACCACGCGGGCCACCTGGTCGGTCATCGGGCGCGAGGAGAGTACGAAGTAGTCGGCATTCACGGTGCGTTCGAGTTGGCCGTCGACCGAGGTCACCAGCGACGCGGCGACCAGGGAGAGGAAGCTCACCAGCGCGATGCCCACCATCAGGGCCGACGCGGTGGCCCCGGTACGCCGCGGGTCGCGAATCGCGTTGCCGCGCGCGAGCCGACCGAGCGGTCCGGACCGGCGCGCGAGCAGTCGGTCCACGCCGCGGACGGCCCATACGCTCAGGATCGGCGCGCCGGCGACGGTACCGACGAGGGTGAGCAGGACGCCGACCGCGAGCAACGACCCGGCCGCCGCGAGGTCGTCGGCGCGTACCGCGAGCAACAGCGCGCCGGCGCCCAGCAGTCCGGTGGCGCCCGCCACCAGGTTGCGGACCCGCAGCGAGCGCCCCGTCGCGGGTCCGGCCACGCGCAGCAGCGCCGCCATCGGGGAGACCCGGCCGGCCCGGCGCGCGGGCAGGTACGCGGCCACCAGGGTGATCAGCACGCCCACCGCGTACGCGGCCACCGGCGTCGACCAGCGCATTGTCGGCCCGCTCGCCGCCGGGGTGTCGCCGACCTGTCCCACGACCCGGATCAGTCCGGTCGCGAGTCCGACGCCCAGGGCCAGTCCCAGCGTCGATCCGGCCACGCCCAACAACCCGGCCTCGCCCAGGATCAGCCGGTTGACCTGACCCCGCCGGGCACCGACGGCGCGCAGCAACCCGCTCTGTCGGGTGCGCGCGGCGACCAGCATGGAGAACGTGTTGCCGATCAGGAACACGCCGACGAGCACCGAGATCCCGGCGAAACCGAGCATCAGGTAGGTGACCACGTCCAGCGAGGCGCCGGCGGCGTCGCCCCGGGCGGCGGCCTCCTGATCGCGGGTGCGCACGGTGAACGGGGCGGGATCGGTCAACGCGGCCAGCACCTGCTGCCGCAATCGCGCGTCGGCGACCCCGGGCGCGGCGGTGACCGCGATGGACGTGAATCGTGCCGTCGCGCCCAGGAGTCGGCGTTGCGCGGTGGCCGAGTCCACGAACACGTCCGCTTCGCGGGCCCGATCCGCCCGCTCCTGCCCCAGGCCCACCACGGTCGCCTCGAAGGTGCCGGGTATCGCCATGATCCGCAGCCGGTCGCCGATCCGAATCCCGTGCGCCTTGGCGGTGTTCGCCGCCACGACCACCTCGGCCGGGCCGCCGGGGGCACGTCCTTGGCTCACGCGCGGCGCGGACCGGGGATCGGTCGGCCAGTCGGCGACGGTACCGCCGCGCGTACTCAGCGGTTTGCCCCGGCCGTCCAGGACCACGACGTCCGGGACGTGCACCCGACCGTACGCGGCGCGCACGCCCTCGGTCCGGGCCACCGTGTCGAGCACCGGGCCGGGCACGGTCGCGGGCAGGCCGGTGCCGTCCTGTCGATCGCCGCCCTGACGGGGCGTCACCGTCACGTCCGCCGCGGACCCCGAGAAGGACGCGCGCGCGGAGGCCGCGACCGAGTCGCGGAAGACCAGGGTCCCGGCGACGAACGCGGTACCCAACGCGATGGCCACCAGGGCCAGAAGCATCCGAGCCTTGTGCGCCACGACTCCGCGCAGCGCGATCCGAGTGAGCGTCACCGTCGCACCCCGTCCGTGTCGTTCCCGATCGTGCCTGGCATGCCCATCGGGTGCGCCGGCCCGGGATCGGACCCGGGTCGATACGTTCGCCCGGGGCCGTCGAACCCCCTCATCCGCGCGAACACGGTGTCCGCCGTCGGTTCGGCCAGGTCGTCCACGATCCGGCCGTCGGCCAGGAAGACGACCCGATCGGCGTAGGCCGCCGCGTTCGGGTCGTGGGTGACCATGAGTACGGTCTGGCCCCACTCGCGCACGCCGCGGCGGAGCAGGTCGAGCACCTCGGTCCCGGCCCGGGAGTCCAGGTTCCCGGTCGGTTCGTCGGCGAACACGATCTCCGGCCTGGACACCAACGCTCGTGCCACCGCCACGCGTTGCTGCTGGCCGCCGGACAGCTCGGCGGGTCGATGAGCCAGCCGGCCGGTCAGACCGGTGGCCGCGACGATGCGATCCAGATGGGCCCGGTCCACCCGGCGCCCGGCGATCTCGACCGGCAGCGTGATGTTCTCCAGGGCGGTCAGGGTGGGCAGCAGATTGAATGCCTGGAAAACGAACCCCAGTCGGTCGCGCCGCAGTTGCGTCAAGGCGGTGTCGTCGAGCCCGGCCAACTCGGTACCGCCGACCGCCACACTGCCCTCGGTGGCGGTGTCCAGCCCGGCCAGGCACTGCATCAGCGTCGACTTGCCGGAGCCGGACGGCCCCATGATCGCCGTGAAGCCGCCGCGGACGAGATCCACGTCCACGCCCGCCAGGGCCGCGACCCGGGTCGGGCCCGACCCGTACTCCTTGACCAGCCCCCTGGCGCGCGCGGCGAACGGCGACGTGCCCCGCGCGTCCTCGGTGACCGCTGCCGTCCGCGTCCTGCTCCTCGGCATCCGCCGACCTCCTCGCTCGCCCGATGGGGCCTCGTTCCGGTCGGAACGGGCCTCGAATCACCGGTAGGAGCAGCCTCCAAGATCGCCGACGCCCGGACCATGGGGCGCGGCACCGACCCCACCTGCGGAAAACCACACCCCCCGCGAGTCCGCCGGGTGGGGACGGGCGCGGCCTGGACCGGGCACGCGCGGCGCCGGACTTTGCCGGAGTGTGCCGATGGTCGGGCGGGTGTTGACGGTGGTTCGGGCACGCTGTGAGCGTTTTGTTCGCTCGGGCGACGAACCCGGCGCGTGGGGTGGTCCGTTCGTCCCCGGAAGCGGAAGCGGAAGCGGAAGCGGAAGCAGGGGCGGCGGCGGTCGGATTCGTGGTCGGGGCGTGCCTTCTACCCGAGGAGCCTCGATGCATCGCAGCACGTTGACGTTCGGGTCGGTCCTGGCCCTGATGGTCGGCCTGGTGGCCGGCACGACGGCGCAGTCGACCACGGAACGAGCACGGCCCGTTCTCGCCCCCGACGCCCGGGCCGCGGCGATCGCCGCGGCCGACCGGGCGATGGCCGACACCGGCGCCTCGACCGGGACGCCCGGCGGGCACTACCTGCGCCGGTCGGTGCTGCCCTGGGTCGGCGACATCTACTCGATCTCGTACGCACGCACCTACCGCGGCCTGCCCGTGGTCGGCGCGGACGCCGCCGTGCTGGCGGACGGTCGGGGGCGGGTGCACGCCGTGCAGACGGCCGACGACGTGCGCATCGACGTCGCGACCACACCGAGCGTCGACCGGCCGACGGCCGAGGACACCGCGCGCACCCGACTGCCGGTGGTGGACCGGGTCGACCCGAGCCGCCTGGTGGTGCGGGTGGGCGCGGGCGCGGCGCACCTGGCCTGGGAGACCGTCGTGGTCGGCCGGACCGACACCGCGCCGAGCAGGTTGCACGTCTTCGTCGACGCCGGGTCCGGCACGGTGCTCGACTCCGTCGACGAGGTGCACGCCGGGATCGGCCACAGCCAGTGGAACGGCCCGGACCCGATCACCATCGACACGACACGCTCCGGCAGTACGTACACGCTGCGCGACCCGATCAGGGCCAATCTGAGCTGCGCGAAATACGGCGGCGCGGTGTTCGCCAAGCCCGTCGACGAGTGGGGCAACGGCAACCCCGCCACCATCGAGACCGGGTGTGTGGACGCCCTGTGGGCGGCGCAGAAGCAGTTCGACATGTTCCGGAACTGGCTCGGCCGCAACGGGCACAACGGCAACGGCGGGGCCTGGCCGCTCCAGGTCGGCCTGAACGACTACAACCTGTACTGGGACGGAAACAAGGTCGTGATCGGTCGCAGCACCCAGAACCAATGGATGTCGGCGATGGATCTGGTGGGCCACGAGTACGGGCACGCCATCGACCAGATGACCCCGGGCTTTCCGTTCACCGAACCGGGCCTGGCCGAGGGACTCGCGGACATCATGGGCACCCTGACCGAGGCGTACGCCAACGAGCCGGCGCCGTTCGACACCCCGGACTACACGATCGGCGAGATGGTCAACCCGTTCGGCAGCGGCCCGCTGCGCTTCATGTACAACCCGTCGATCCGCGGTGACGCGAACTGCTACACCTCGGCGATTCCGAGCATGGACCCCTACCGGGCGGCGGGCGTGTTCAACCACTGGTTCTATCTGCTCGCCGAGGGCTCCAACCCGGGCGGCGGCAAACCCACCAGCCCGACCTGCACCCCGACGCCGGTCACCGGCGTGGGTATCAAGACGGCCGCCAAGGTCGTCTACTACGCCCTGATGTCCCGCGCCGGCGGCACCAACTACCGCCAGGAACGCCGCCAGACCCTGTACGCGGCCAAGGCCCTGGACCCCACCTGCGACGTCTTCAAGAAGACCAAGGCCGCCTGGGAGGCGGTCGCCGTGCCACCCGCGGCGGGCGAGCCGGTCTGCCCCTGAACCCCTGAACCGACCGACGCCCGCCGGCTACCCGGCTACCGGTTGCCCGGCGGGCGTCCCGGGTCAGCGGCGGCTCAGCATCGGCAGGCGCGAGCGGGCCGAGTGCGCGGCGATGGTGTACCAGATCTGGACCAGGTCCACGACCCGCCCCGGGTCGGCCACCTCGCAGCGCACGGTGAGCTGGTCCACCCGCTCCGCGCCCGGCACCGCCGCCGCGACCTCGGCGGCCAGCGGGATCTGGAAGCCGACCTCGAAGACGAACGTCTCCGGCAGCGGCAACGGCTCCAGGTTCCCGGCCTTCTCCACGGCCGCCGCCGCGCCGGCCCGGATCAGGTCCTGGGCCACGGAGGGGTGCACGCTGTTCGCCGCGGTGATGCCCTCGGCCGTCTTGACCGGGACCGTGATCACGCCCGGAAACGCCGCGGCCGTCGCGGCGCAGACTTCGTTGTCGCCGGTGACCAGCCCCACCGGGACCCCGTGCTGGGCCGCCAGCAGCCCGTTGACCTCGGCCTCGGTGACGGGGCTGCCGTTGAGCCGTACGGTCGCGAAGTCGGACGAGAAGGTGTGCGCGAGCACGCCCGGGGTGGCCGCCGCCGCGTGGTAGCCGACGAACAGCGCGACGCCGTGGTTCGGGCCGAGCCCGTGCGCCATGCACTGCGCCTTGGGGCTGCCCTGGATCACCCGTGCGCGCCGGTCCAGGCTGCGCGCGAGCAGGTTGTCCATGGTGCCGTGGCTGTCGTTGATCAGGACGTTGTCCGCACCCGCCGCGAACGCGCCTTCGATGGCCGCGTTGGCCTCGCCGGTCATCATCTCCTGCGCGTTGGCGTAGCCGCCGCCTCCGGGCACGATCTGGTCGATGGTGGCGATGCCCGCCACACCTTCCAAGTCGATCGAGATGTATACGTCCATGGGTGTGCTCCCGTTCGTCGCCCTGTTCGGCCGGTCCCGCGCGGCGTGCGATGCCCTGCCGAGCATCACGCACGGTCCCCTCGCCGGTCGTTGGCGATTCGGACAGGGCCGGCGACGGTTCTTCGTCGACGACGACGAGTCAGGGGTCCGGGCCGCTGCCTACCGTGATCGACCACCGCGGTACACCCGCCGCTCTTCGAGGAGGTGCCCGTTCATGGCACGATCCATCCCGCCGCAGGCCGCCGCGACCCCGGCGTCCGGCCGGTCGGACGTACCGAGCCCGGCCGAGTCCATGCCGACCCCCGAATACCTCGAGGCCCGTCTCGCGGAACTCGCCGAGCAGGCGGGAATTCCGGGTGCGAGCATCGCCGTTCGGGTGGGCGATCGGACCGTCGCGGCGGCGGTGGGCGTGCTCGACACCGAGTTCGACCACCCCGCGACCACCGACTCGCTGTTCCAGGTCGGCTCGATCACCAAGGTGTGGACCACGACCCTGGTGATGCAGCTCGTCGACGAGGGCCTGATCGACCTGGACGCACCCGTCCGCACCTACCTCCCCGACCTGCGCCTGGTCGACGAGGACGCGAGTGCTCTGGTGACGATTCGTCATCTCCTGTGCCACACCGGCGGTTTCGAGGGCGAGCTGTACGACGACTTCGGTCCCGGACACGACGCGCTCGAGCTGATGACCGCCGGCCTGGCGACCCGGGGCGAACAGTTGTTCCCGCCGGGTTCGACCTTCTCCTACTGCAACAGCGGTTTCGACCTGCTCGGTCGGGTCGTCGAGGTGCTGACGGGCCGGACCTGGGAGACGGCGCTGCGCGAACGCATCGTGGCACCGCTGGGACTCGCCCACGTGGCCAACGACGCGGCCGAATCGATCCTGCACCGTACCGCGATCGGCCACCTGGGTGGAGCAGACGGCCCGGTCAAGGCGCCGATCCACCACATGTCCCGCGCCGGCGGCCCCTCCGGGGGCATGCTCGCGATGAGCGCGAGCGACCTGTTGGAATTCGCCGCCGCGCACGTCCGCCGAGGACTGCTCCCGGACGGGACGCGCCTGCTCTCGGAGGCGTCCGCGCTGGCGATGCGCGAGCCGCAGGTCGAGATCATCGGCGACGGCCGGCTCGGCAGGTCGTGGGGGCTGGGCTGGAATCTGTACGACTGGCCGGGCGAGGCGGTCATCGGCCACGACGGCGGCACGATCGGCCACAGCGCGATGTTGCGGGTGGTGCCCTCGCGCGAGTTCTCCATCGCGCTGCTGACCAACGGCGGTGCCCTGTATCTCGCCTACGACCTGGTCCGCGAACTGCTCGGTTCGCTCGGCGGCGTCGAGGTGCCGGACCTGCCGGCGCCGCCCGCCGAACCGGTCTCGATCGACGCCGACTACGTCGTCGGCACCTACGCGTCGCCCGCGCTGATCGTCGACGTCGCCGAGACCGAGGACGGCCTGACCGTGACCTCGCGCGTGCACGGGCCCATCGCCGAGATCGTCGGCGAGGGTTCCGGTACCTCGCGAGTGGTGGCCGCGGACGCGCGCACCCTGATCACGGCCGAGCGCGAAGGCGGCCGGCACCCGATGTACGTCTTCCTCGGGGACGGTGCACAGGCCGAGTTCCTGCACGTGGGCCGGGCAATGCGCCGGGTCCGGGGCACCGACGCCGAGCGGGGGGCCGCCGCCTCCGCCTGATCGTGCTGCGGAAACGACGTGGATCTCGACCGTCGGCGGTGCGCCGACGGTCGAGACGCTTACGGGATGTCCTGCTCGGCCCAGACGATCTTGCCCTCCGGGGTCCGGCACGAACCCCAGCCTCGGCAGAGCATGTTGATCAGTTGCAGGCCGCGGCCGCCCTCGTCGCTGAGCGAGGAGTGCTGGATCTGCGGGAGGTCGGGCCCGGTGTCGGACACCTCCACCACCAGCCGGTCGTGGCGCAGCAGGCGTAGTTGGCCCGGGGCGATCCCGTAGCGCAGGGCGTTCCCGACCAGCTCGCTGACCACCAGCTCGGTGACGTCCGAGAGGTCCTCGAGTTGCCAGGCCGCGAGCCGCTCCCGGACCAGCTTGCGGGCCACACCCGCGGCCGAGCCGTTGCCGGGCAGGTCCCACGTGTACAAGTCCGTGCCCAGGAGCGGTGGTTGGGTCGCCGCGACGAGGACGACGGCCTCGTCGAAGCGGGCGCCGCCGCCGGTGACGAGGTCGCCGAGCGCGCCCGAGTCCAGTTCGGTAGGGCTCATCGAGGCGGCCCGGGTCCGCAGCCGGGCCAGTTGTACGTCGATGTCCTCGGTGCGCGACTTGACCAGCCCGTCGGTGTAGAGCACGAGCCGACTGCCCGGCGGGACGGTCAGCCGCAGCGGGTCGTACGGGATCACCCCGGAGCCGATCGGCGCGCCGATCGGCACGTCCACGAAGGACGCCTTGCCGTCCGGGGCGACCAGCAGGGGTGGCGGGTGGCCGGCGCTGACCAGGGTGTAGGTCGACTCGGCCGGATCGTAGACGGCACACAGGCAGGTGGCGACCTGGTCGTCCTCCAGGTCGCGGGCGGCCAGGTCCAGCCGGGCGAGCATGCGCTCCGGCGTCAGGTCCAGGGCCATCAGGGTGCGGGCGACGGCGCGCAGCACGCCGGTGGTGGCTGCGGCGGACAGGCCGTGGCTCATCACGTCGCCGACCACGAGGGCGGTGCGCCCGCCCGGCAGCGGGGCCACGTCGTACCAGTCGCCGCCGACGCCGAGCGGGTCGGCGGTCGGGATGTACCGGGAGGACGCCGCCAGACCGGGGGTGCGCGGGGTGACCCGGGGGAGCAGGTTGCGCTGGAGTCGGGCCACGTGCTCGCGCTCGCGGCTGTACAGCCGCGCGTTGTCCACGTCCACCGCGGCCTTGGAGGCGAGTTGCAGGGCCAGCGCGAGGTCGGCCTCGGAGAAGCCGGGCCGGCCGCCCGCGCGGATGAAGTCGGCGGAGCCCAGGAGCACGCCGCGGGCGATCAGCGGCACCATCATGTAGGTGTGCACGCCCGCCTGGCGCAGCTTGGCGGCGGCGCTGGGGGTGGGCGCCAATTCCTCGTAGTCGTCCGGCCCGAAGCTGGAGATCAGCAGCGGCCGGCCGTCGGCCAGGGCTCGGGTGAAGCGCGAGTCCCGGTCCGGGGAGGACGTGGACAACTCGCCCACCTCGTCGGGTTCCAGATCGGCGACTCGGTCTATCGCCGCCACGGCCATCGCCCGCCGGACCGGTCGGCCTCGGCCGCTGGGGCGGTGTCCCTCCTCACCCTGGATCACCGATTCCAGCAGATCCACCGCGGCACCATCGGCCAATCGGGGGACGGCGAAGTCGGCGAACTCCTGTGCGGTGGTCTTCAGATCCAGCGTGGTGCCGATCCGCAGTCCCGCCTCGTTGAGCCAGTTGAGCTGATCGCGGGTGGCGCGGGTGCGAGTGCCCGCGGCCGGCGCCGCGCTGCGTCGACGCACGTGTCTCCGGCCGCGTCCGCCATCCACTCTCCCGCTCACCCGCACCTCTTTCCGTCGGCACCGGATCGTCGCATGCGACTCTGCCGCCCGTCGTACCCCCGAACCCACCCCACAAGTGATTCGGTCGGCCGACGCGTGGGTTGCGACTGTACCCGCGCCGACTTGCGATTGCATGGAATCGATCGAGGTCGAGGGCGCGGTCGAGTCGTTCCGTGACCTGCGCGGCGATCACCGGCCGCTCCGGATCCGGCCCATCGGGCTGGGCGCGGGGGCCGTCGAGGTGTCGAGCCCGGCGCGTCGGGGCGTGGCGGATGCGACCGCTCGGGCCCTCGCGCGCGCCGCGAAGCCGGTGGTCGGCTCGCCGAAACGTGTCGGCCGATCGGGTAACACAACGGCAGTATGGGCGAGTTCGAGTCACCAAGAGGCTCTGCGGCGGTGGCCGGTCGGTGCGTTCCAGGGGCGATTTCGGGTCGGAATCGGTGTTCGGGTTGCCGGGCCCGGAGCGGGTTTCCCACACTGGCCGGATGGTCCGTTCGGGTCGGGCCCTCACGGAAGGGAATCGATGGCACGGCACGGGGTGGGGAACGGTTCGGGCGTGGCGGCCGGGCGGACGGGGGTGACGGGGTGGGTACGGGGCTGATCGTGGCGGCGCTCGTGTTGTCGGTGGTGGCGCTGGGCGTGGTGGCGGCCGCGGTGGTCAAGGCCGGACGCCGCGAGCGCGACGGCGAACGGGCGCGGGTGGCCGACGAGCAAAGGCTGGACCGGGAGAGGTCGTTGACGTCGGTGGACGCGATGAGCGGGACCGGGTTCGAGGACCACGTCGCGGCCCTGTGTCGGCGCGACGGTTGTACCGAGGTGGCCCGGGTGGGCGGCGGCGGGGATTTGGGCGCCGATGTGGTGGGCCGACTGCCGGACGGCCGCCGCCTGGTGATCCAGTGCAAGCGGTACGCGACGCATCGATCGGTCGGCAGCGGCGACGTGCAGCGCTTCAACGGCACCGCCCGCCTCGAACACGGCGCGGACGTGCCGGTGATCGTGACCGCGACCGTGTTCACCACGCCGGCCCGCGAGTTCGCCGCGAAGCACGCGCTGACCCTGATCGACCGCGACCTGCTCGGGTTCTGGCAGAACGGCACGCCGTTGAGTTCCTTCCTGGCCCTGGACATCAAACGTTCCGGCCGCGCACGACCGCGCCGCCCCTCGAAGCAATAACGCGGATCGCCCGACCACGCGGCGGACGGCGAGCGCGGACCGGGCGGCGGACGGCAGTGCGAGTCGGGCCGAGGGATTCGACCGACTCGACGCGCCGGTCGACCCGCCGACGCCTCGGCGGGTGCTCACCCGGGGACCCGGGACGGGGCGAAGGCCAGGCCCTAGGATCGTGGACCATGTCGCTTTGGGGTCGTTTCACGTCTTCGCGCTTGCCCACGCCCGTGCTCGTGACCGATGCCGCGCTCGACGACGTCGAGATTCGCGAGATCGGGCAAAACCTCACCCTCGGCGGTGACTTCGCACCCGCGGCGGAATTGCTGAGTCGAATAGGACCGGACTGGGCGCGGCGCGCGGTCGCGGTGACCGCACTGGGCGAGGTCGCCGCCGCGCGGCCCGAGTGGCTGCGGACGTGGCGGGCCGAGCAACCCGAGTCGGCGGACCCGCTGGTGGTCACGGCCGCGGCGATGGTGCGCACGGCCTGGGACGCACGCGGCGCGGCGCGAGCCAGTCTCACCAGTGGCCAACGGTTCGCCGACTTCCGGGAATTGCTGGTCGAGGCGGACCACGCGTGCCTGCTCGCGACCGAGGCCGCCCGGGACGATCCCACCCCATGGGTGTCCTGGCTGCGCGTGTGCCGTGGACTCGGCGTTCCCCGGGACGTGTTCGAGGCCCGCTGGCAGGCGTTGTGCGAGCGCGACCCGCAACACCGCGCGGGGCACGACGCGGCATTGCAGTACCTGTGCGAGAAATGGCACGGATCGCACGACGACATGTACGCCTTCGCCCGCAAGGCCGCGGCCGAGGCGCCGGACGGCTCACCGCTGGTGGTGTTGGTCGTCGAGGCGCACATCGAGTACGCGCTGCGGATGAATTGGAACGGCGACACCGAGGACACCGCCTTCTGGCTGGCCGCCGCACAGCAGACGGACCTGGACACGGCGTTGGACCGCTACCCCGTCGACGCCGCGCCGCGCCATCCGAGCGCCCTGTCCGACCACAGCGCGCTCGCCTACGCCCTGGACAAGGCCCAACGCTGGGCCGAACTGGGCGTGCGCTTCGAGGCAACCGCCCATCAGGGCTCCCACCTGCCATGGTCCTACGGCGGAGGCCGCGTCTACTTCGAACAGGCCCACGCCCGCGCGATGCGCGCGCGCCCACGCGGTTGAGGCGGCGGGGATCTGGGGTTTGCCCGGTCCGGAGGTGATGCGTGCCCGACGGGGACGGTCGTCGACCGCCGCCCCGCGATCGCGGGACGGCGGTCGGTGCACTCGGCGGAGTGCGAGGGGTTGGTCAGGCGGTCGCCGGGCGGCGGCGACGGATCACGAAAGTGCCGACGCCGAGGACGAGTACGCCGGCGGCGCCTACCGGGAGGGCGAGGTCCGAGGCGGAGTAGCCGTCCTCGTGAGCGGCCGGAGCCGAGGCGGGGTTCGAGGTGAAGCCGCCGATCTTGCCGGACCGCTGGTAGTCCGACCCGGGGAGCTTGTCCGCGTACCGGTCGTGCACGAGTCGGCGGTAGGCGGCCACGGTGACGCCGCTCTCGCCGACCGAGTCCCGCGCGGCCGGGTTCAGGGGCAACACGCGGCCGTCGCGCACGTGGTACCACGCGGCGATCTGGGGTTCGGTGAACACCGTGTCTCCGCCCGCCCGGCGGGAGTAGCCGATCTCGTCGGTGCCGGAGAGCACGTTGCTCACCCGCCACTCGTGCGTGGCGCGATCGCGGACCGTCCACACCGTCGCCTCGACTCCGGCGGCCGAGCGGGCCTCGGTCGCCAGATAGGCGAAGTCGGCCACCGGGGCCGACGTCTTCCCCCGGACGAAGTCCGCGCTGAGCGAGTACACCGCGACCGGGTCGCCGACGAGGCGCGGGGCCTGCGCGGCGGCGGCCTCCGGGGCGACCCTCGACTGCACCACCCCGCCCGAGGGGGCCGCGGTGCGCTGGTCGAGGTGGACGAAGAACGCGGCCAGCCGGTTCGTGGTCGCCGGTGTGCCCAACGTCTGCTGGGCCAGCCCTCGGTCGGCGTCGGTCGGTGCGTCGGCGACGACCGGTGCGCCGCCGTCGGCGGCCGACGCACTGCCCACGATCGGGGTCAGGAACAACACCGTGCCGATGCCGACGGCGGCGAGCGCGCCACCGCGACGGCGCGTGCGGGAGCGCACGGGAGAAGAGCCGAGAACGGAACTCGCGTCGTGCGCAAGGCGGTTGTCTTCGGTCATCGCGCTCACGCCTCTCCGTACACGGACTCGGCCCACCGGAACTGGTAGTTGCTGACATATGAGTCGTAGTCCATCTCGCCGTAGCGCGGGCTGCTCGGCCACGGGTCCGCGTACATGACCGTCCCGTTGTCGGTGTCGTAGCCGTACAGGACGTTGGCGTGCCCGCCGCCCGAGGTCCAGTAGATGCCGACCACGATCGGCGAGTCGGCGTCGATCGAGGAGGCCACCGTGGCCAGGGGCAACGTCCCGGCGAGCCGACCGCGGCTCATCCCCAGGGCGACCCAGGCCCTTTGGATGTCGGTGAGTTCGGCGGGCCGGTTGGGACACGGGTAGCCGGCGGGCAACCCTCGGGCGTAGTCGCAGAAGTTGTTCTGACTGGTGTTCCGGCCGCGACCGAGGTAGCGCGCCACGGACAGGCCGGTGGCGGCCCAGCACCACTGGTTCTGTACCTGGGTCAGCTCGGTGAAGGGCAACTGTGCGGAGCCGTAGGCGGTGTTCGAGTCCGCCGGGGCGCTCAGGGGCGCGGCGACGGAGGGCTTCGCGGGGGTCGCCGACGCGGTACCGGCCGGCGCCGCGAGGCACACCGCGGCGGTCAGGGTCGCGCAGACGGCCCGCCAACGCCGAGGTGGGGAGGCGGGTACGGCCTCGGTGCTCCGGGACGTACCGCGATTCCGCGGAATCATCGGGTCTCCTTCTCGCCCGGCATGCGGGACACCGGGCGGAGATCGAGGGGGACGCGACCGGCGAGGGCACACCGCGAGTGGAACGGGACACGCGGTGTCGGACAACCGGGACGGCGGAGCGGGCGACATGGCGGGCGCACGCACCGACGTCCGGGATGTCGAGGAAGACCCTCACCGGTCGGCGGAGGAGGAACACCTGCAACGCTGATCCACCGCGGGTGCGGCCCGGAACCCCCGACCCGAAAGCAGGGGGTTCCCCCGTGTCCCCCTCGGCGGTCGCCCCCGCCGGGTTGACTCAGGGCGTGACGCGCAGTGCGGGCAGACGCTTCGGGGTGCCCCGGCCGGTCGAGTCCGGCTCCTCGGAGGGGTCGAGGGAGAGCCTGATCAGTTCCGCGCGGGAGCGGATGCCGAGTTTGCGGTACACCCGGGTCAGTGTCGACTCGACCGTCTTGGCGGACAGGAACAGGCGGCCAGCGATCTCGCGGTTGGTCGCACCGTCGCCGACCAACTCCGCGACGCGGTGCTCGGCGGCGGTCAGTGCCCGCGACGGTGTGCGGAGCGGGCCGTCTGCCGACTCCGGATCGTCCACGCTGGTGAGCCGGGCGAGTTCGACGCGGGTCTGCTCGAGCCAGGGGCGGGCCGCCGTCTTGTCGAAGGTGGACTCCGCGGCGCGCCAGGACGCCAGCGCGGCGGCCGGATGACGCCGCCGCAGTTCCACCGAGCCCAGCGCCAGCAGGTCGCGGCCGTGTTCGATCGGCAGACCGAGCTCCAGATGTCGCGCGGCACTCTCGCGCAGGCTCGTGGCCGCGCCCGCCAGGTCCCCGGACTCGCCCCGGACCAGCGCGTGTGCCCGGGCCAACGACGCGAGCACACCGGACCGCCCCAACCGGCCCGCCGTGTCCCGGACTTCGGCCACGATCGCGCGCGCCTGGTCGTGATCGCCCACCGCGACGAGCGCCTCGGCCAGGTCGGCCGACCACGGGATCGCCGCCGGATCGACGATCCCGCGCCGGGCGGCGATCGCCCGGGCCCGACTCAGACAGCCCACCGCGCCCACCGGATCCCGCAGGCGCCCCTGGGCCTGTCCCAGGACGCACAACGCGAGCGGCAGGTACACCAGGTCCCGGTCGGCCCGTGCGGCGCGCACCCCCTCGCGCGCCAGCGCCGCCGCGCGTGCGAGATCCCCGCCCGCGGCCTCCGCGACCGCCGCCGAGTAGTAGGCCAGCCCGAGATGGGCGCCGATGTCGCGGCCCAGGCGCAATGCCTCGTGCGCGACCGTCATCGCCTCCGCGCATCGCCCCGCCCGGACGTCGACGTCCACCTTGCCGCACAGGCCGAACAGTCGCTCCTCCGCGTCGTCGGACTCCTCGGCCCGACGCAACATCCGGTCGAGCTCGGCACCGGCGTCGACGAGGCGGTCGGCGAAGAAGTCGAGCCGGGCCTTGACCCCCCGGGGTCCGGCGTGTCGACCGGTGGGCCCCGCGTCCTGCGGGCGGGCCAGCGCGCGGGCGAGCGGCACGCACGCGTCCGGGCGGCCCTGGAGGGTGCCCACGAACGCCTGGAGCGCCAGCGCCACCTGCTCGGTGCCGCGATCGTCGGCCTGCCGGGCGATCGCGGCGGCACGGGCCGCCTCCGCCCACGCGATCGCCGAGTCACCGTCGCTGATGTGCGCCTTGCAGGCGCGCAGGTAGTGCAGTCGGGCGCGACCGCCCGGGTCGTCGCCGACCTGGGCGAAAGCCTCGGCGAACACCTCGTCCAGGTCGTGCAGGGCCTGGTTGGCGGCGTTGATGATCACGATGCAGGCCCGTACGCGTTGCCCGGGGCTCGGCCCCGACGCGAAGACCTGGTGGGCCAGTTCGCGTGCGAGTTCGAAGTCGGCCGCCGCGTACGCGTGCCCGGCGCCGTCGAGGCAACGTTCGCAGCGACGGTCGGCGTGTTCGTCGGGGGTTCGGGCGACGGCCAGTCGGGCCAGGGCCGCGGCGTCCTCGGACATACCGCGTCGACGGGCCTGTTCGGCGGCGGACATCAAGGTCGCCGCGACCCGTTCGTTCGGCGCGGGCGCGGCCAGCGCCAGGTGCCGGGCCCGATCGATCGGCTCACCCGACAACGCGGCGAGTGCCGCGTGCGCGGCCCGACGCTGCTCCGGCGAGCCGTCCGCGTACAGCGCGGCGGCGAACAGCGGGTGGGTGAACCGGAGTCGACCGTCGTCCCGGTGGGGGTCGAGGATGCCGGCGGAGGTCGCGTCGGCGAGGGTACGCCGGACCAGGTCCTCGCCCGCCCGATCCGCGGCGGCGACCCGCGCGTCGCGGGAGTCGTAGGAGAGCCCGACTGCGGTGCGCAGCAGCCCGACCGTGGGGCGGGCGGCGGCGCCGGCCAGCAGGAGCAGCCGGCGGGCCTCGGGGGCCAGACCCTCCAGCCGGGCGATCAGCAGCCGGCGCAGCCGGTCGGGCACCGGCAACGGCTGGTCGCGGTCCGGCAATCGGGCCGACCTGCGTACTGATCCGGCGAGTTCGAGCGCGTACATCGGGTTGCCGGCGCTCGCCTCGTACACCTGCCTGCTCAGCCAGTGCGGCAGGGACCGGTCGGGGAGTCGATTTGGGTCGAGGTCGTGGTCGAGGTCGTGGTGGTCCAGGAGGTCGCGGGTCTCCGACAGGCCGAGCGGCGGGAGTTCGAGTTCGGAGGGTGTGCCGGGACAGAACCGCGTCCCGTGGATCGGGCCGGCGGGTGGGTCGGTGGTCTCGGCGACGATCACGCGTACCCGGGTCGGGTCCAGGCGGCGGGCGGCGAACGCGAGCACTTCGGCGCCGGCCGCGTCCATCCACTGCGCACCGTCGATCGCGACGTGCACCGGAGTGGCGGCGGACAACGCGCGCAACACGGTGAGCACGCCCAGCCGCAGCGCGAGCGGGTCGGGGCCGTCGGGTCCGGGCGGTTCGCGGCACAACACGACGCGAATCGCGGATCGTTGCGGGCAGGGCAACGCCTCGATCACCTCGTCCGCGACCGGATCCAGCAGGTCGGCGAGCGAGGAGAAGGCCAACTCCGCTTCGGCGGAAGTCGGTTCGGTGTGGAGTATGGGGACGCCGCGGGCGGCGGTGGGGAGCAGCGAACGCAGCACGAACGTCTTGCCGATGCCGGCCGGCCCGTGCAGGACGACACCGCCCTGGGTGAGTCGGCGGCGGGCCAGCACCATCAGATCGTGCCGCGTGGGATCGGTGTGCGCCAAGAGCCGTCCTCCCCATGCCGAATCCGGATGCGGGTCCACCGAGTCTACGCGGGGCCGACGCACCGCTCACCGACGATGGCCGACGAGTGGAGCGCGAGGCGGGAGTTCGCGCGATCGGCTCGATGTGACACCCCAATCGGTTCGGCAACGGCGGTACGAACCGCGCCGGTTCGCGCGTGCCGGCTCGCGCGGGTTCGCGTGCCGGCTCCCGTGCATCCGCCGGCGCGTGCCGGTCGTCGCGTCGGCTGCCACGCACCCGCCGGTCCGTACCGGCCCCGGCTGCCCCGCCCCGCCGGCCGGCCCCGCCTCCCGCCGCCCCCGTGCCGGCGATCCCGCTTCCGTGATGCCGCTTCGGCATCGTTTTGCCGCGCGTGGCATGTGCAATCCATGGGTTGCGCCTCACGAGACGATGTGCAACCCTGGGGTTGCATTGCATGATGGTGATCAACGATGGAGGAGTACCTCATGAGCGAGGACCGGATCGAGCGCGAGACCCTGATCGAGGCTTCCCTGGAGCGGGTCTGGGCGTTGGTTGCCGAGCCCGGGTTCTGGGTGGCGGACAAGGCGAGTCTGCCCGGGACCGTGGCCAGGGAGGGCGAGTCGCTGGTGGCGAAGAACCCCGAGTACGGCGACTTCCCGGTACGGGTGGAGAAGGTCCGGCCGCCGACCTATCTGGCGTACCGGTGGGCCAGTGCCTTCCCCGGCGAGGAACTGCGCGAGGACAACAGCACCCTCGTGGAGTTCACGCTGAGCACGGAGGGCGACAAGACGCGGCTGCGCGTGGTCGAGAGCGGGTTCGCGTCGCTGGGTGGTTCCGAGGAACTGCGGGGCAAGGCGCTGCGGGACAACAGCGGCGGCTGGCCCCAGGAACTCGACGCCCTCAAGTCGCGCGCCGAACAGCCATCCGCGTGACCGAGGAACGCCACGGCGGCGACCGGGCGGTGGACGGCGTACTGGTCGCGCTGGCCGACCCGACGCGCCGCCTGTTGCTCGACCTGCTTGCGGCGCGGGGTGAGGCCACCGCGACCACGCTCGCCGAACGACTGCCCGTCTCGCGGCAGGCGGTGGTCAAGCACCTGGCCGTGCTGGACGCGGCCGGGCTGGTCTCCGGCGGCCGAGTGGGCCGCGAGGTGCGGTACACGGTGCGGCCCGAGGCGTTGGACGCGACGGCGCGCTGGATGGCCTCGCTCGCGGCCGACTGGGATCTGCGCCTGGCGACCATCAAGCGGATCGCCGAGGCGGCGGAACGGGACGAGGGATAGCCCGTCCATGCACGCGACGTCGGCGGCGGCCTTGTCCACCACGGGGGCGGACAAGGCCACCGCCGAGTTGTTCGGGGTGACGGTCACCCGTGCGGACACCTGCATCGCGCGTTGTGTGGCCGGCAGCGGCGTCACATTGGCGAGCACCTTCGCGAAGCTGCCCCGCCCGCTTCGGTAGGGCCGCAGCAGGTTGTGCATCTCCTGTTCGCCCGTCGAGGCTGACGGTGAACCGCGAATCCGTGCCGCTCGAAGAATGTGCCGTCGTCGGACGTGCGCGCGTAACGACCACCTCCCGCGCGAGGGCCGTGCGGGCCACGGTGACGCGGGAGGTGGTCGTACGGTGTGGCCGCGGCGGTTCAGCCGCGGAGTTCGGACCGGACCTTGTCGATCTGGCCCTGGACGAGGTGGTCGGCGAACGCCGGCACGGTGGTGGTGTTGTCCTCGCCGGTCGCGCGCAGCTGCACCACGGTGGTGCCGACCCTGGCGACGGCCTGGGTCATCGGCGCGGCGTCCGGCCCGAGCCGCAACATCGAGGAGATCTCGATGCTGCCGGGGCCGTAGGCGTCCGGCCGCACACCGAGCACCGAGTACTCGGCCGTGCCGCCGTCGACCTGGAAGGTGAACCGCTTACAGGTCTTCGCGGCGGTGAGGTAGGTCGACCACTGGCGGTCGAGCTGCTCGTTCGGGTAGCTGCTCAGCACGATGTCGGTGTCGGGTTGCACGACTCCCCGTGGCCCGGTGCCACCGATGAGCTTGCGTTCGATCGTGGCGACGCTGGTCCTTCCCTGACCCAGCAGCGGTTGGCACTTGGGGTCCGAGACGGTCGGCACGTCGCGGTTCTGCGGCTCGGCCGTGCCCTTGACGCTCATTCCCGCCGGGAGTTCCTGGGCGTCGAGGAGCGCGGCCACCAGTTGGGCCTTGGTCGCCGGGGTGTTGCCCGCGGGTGGCCCGGTCCGCGGGGGCGTCGGGGCGACGGACTTGTCGTCGACCGGCTTGGGATCCGCTGAGCCGCCGGCACTCGGTGTGGCGTCGCCGGGCTTGCCCGGCTGGGTCGAAGCGGCTTTCGGCTCGGCCGTCTTGGCGTCGTCGGATCCGAACTCGCAGGCGCCGAGGCCCGCGACCAAGACAAGCGTGGACAGCGGCAGCGCCGCCCGGCGTACGTATCGACGGACCGCGTGCCTGGACATGACGGAGTTTCGCACCGTTTTCCCCCGGATTCGGTGTTGGGGCGGAGACGAGCCGCGGACCCCGTCCCCCGGAGCGGTCCACGTACGAAACGCCTGTGGCGGCCCGTCGTCACTGGAAGCTAGCCGTCGTCGGCGGTCATCCGCCTCGCTGTTACCGGTTCCGCACACGGCCGAGACGGCTTCGGAAACTGTCGTCGCGGCATTCACCCTGGTCCGCGTGCCGCAGCGCGGCAAAAGCAGCGGACGTCCACGACCGGCGGTGTCATGATGCTCGATCATGGACGACTTCACACCGAGTCACGAGACGCTCGCCGCCATTGCCGCTCGGCACGGAGTCAGCGTCGGGGCGGTGGGGTCGATCCTCCCCGGGGCGGCCAATCACGTCTACGCGCTCGGTGACGACCTGGTCCTGCGCGTGCCGCGTACAAGGCGGTTCCTCGTCGATCTGGTCAAGGAGGCCGCCGTCATCCCTGCCGCGCGACGTGCCGGCGTGCGCACGCCCGACGTCGTCGCGTTCGACGACACCTGTTCGTGGGTGGACGTGCCCTACATGGTGCTCGAACGCGCGGCCGGCGAGGACCTTGCCGGGCTGCAACCGTCCGCCGCGGACACGGAGCGTGTGCTGCGCGAGGTGGGCCGGGAACTGGCCAGGCTGCACCGGGTGTCGCCGGACTCGGCCGGCGCGCCGGCCGGGGTTCCGGTGGATGACGACGCCGGGGATCCCCGGGTGTTGGTGCGCCGCCTGCGCTCCGGTGGCTGGATTGATTCCGGGACGGCCGACTGGCTCACCGGCTGGTTCGAGCGGCTGTCGGTACACCTGCCGGCGGACCCACCCCGTGTCCTGGTCCACGGGGATATCGCCGCCCAGAACCTGCTCGTGCGTGCGCGACCGGCGGCCCTGACCGGCATCGTGGACTGGGGCGACGCCCAATGGGCGGACCCGGCAACGGAGTTCGCCAAGATTCCGTTGACCGGAGTCGCGGCGATGCTGGACGGATATCGGCAGGAGACGGGTGAGCAGGCTCCGGCGGGCTCCGGCCCGCGGTCCTGGGAGGCCCGGGTACTCCGGGTGCACCTCACCTGGGCCCTGTACCGCGTGCCGGACCGCACACCACAACCGGGTCGACGGCACTGGAGCGCGCCTCCGGCCGGCCGACTGCTCGGCCTCCTGCGCTTCTTCGCCTCGGGACCGCCGAGCCCGTGGGCGGAACTCGCCTGACACACCCACGGCGTCGACCTCGGCATCGACGGCGAAGGTCGAGTGGTGAGCACCCCTCGACGACCTCGATCTCGCCGGACCTGTCCTCGGCCACTGCCGACGGGCGGTGGGTGGCTACCGTTCGTCCCTGGCACGCGGTGACATGCCGAACGCGGCCATGACGGTGTCGATGTAGGTGTGCGTGTCGTCGTCGGGAGCCGCGTCGACGCGCCGCAGTGCCGCCGTGCCGAGGTAGACGGCGTAGGCAGCGGCGGCGGCGTGCCGGGCCTGCTCGGGGGATCGACCGAGTTCGACGAGGCTCGGCAGCCCGGACGACGAGCTCTTTCCCCACGAATGGGGAAGCGTTCGGGCACCGGAGGGAATCCGCGGCGGCGCACCGTTCCATCACCGCGGCATGCTCTGCCGGATCGAGGCCGCCGAGCCCGGCCGCCGCCTGTGGATCGCCTTCCCACCCGACCACGGCGGTGAGCACGGCTTCACCCTCACCCGGGCGTCCGGCGGCGGCACCGTGGTCACCCACACCCTGCGCGTGCGCCAACGGGGCGCCGAATGGTTGTCCTGGCTCCTGGTGCCATCGCCCGGCGTGCGGAGCGCCTCGCCGCGAGCCGCTGAGGGCGGGGGGCCGGCCGACGGAGGGGCTACTTGCCGACGGGCACCAGCAGAATGGGCGCCTTGGCGTGGTGGAGCACGGCGTGCGTGACCCGGCCCAGGTTGGGGCCGAAGCGGCCGGTGTTGCGATGGGCGGCCAGTACCACCAGCTCGGCGTCGGAGCTCGCGTTGGTCAGGGCGTGCGCGGGGCTGTCGATCACGACCTCCTCGGTCACGACGACGTCGGGGTACTTCGCGCGCACGGGCTCCAGCGCGGCGGTCAGGGTGGTTTGCGCGACCTCGCGCCAGTCGTACATGGCCGGGGCGTAGCCCGCGCTGCCGGCCGCCATCGCCGGGTAGCGCCACGCGTGCAGGGCGTGCAGCGGGAGTGCCCGGGCCTGCGCCTGGTGGAAGGCGGCCTCCAGGGCGGGGGTGCAGTCGACGTCGGAGATGCCGACCAGCACGGGCTTCGGGGTATCGCCGCCGGCCGTGTCCTGGTCGGGGTGCACGACCAGGAGCGGGCAGCGGGTGGTGGCGGACACCGGGAGGCTGACCGAGCCCATCAGCAGGCCGGCGAAGCCGCCGAGGCCCCGGCTGCCGACGGCGAGCAGGGCGGCGCGGTCGCTCGCGGCCTCCAACGCGTCGATGGCGTTGGCGAGTTCGACGGTGGCCAGGACGGACAGGCCGGGCCGGCGCAGGCGGGCGCGTTCCGCGCCCCGGTCGACGACGTCGCGGGCGTCCGCGCGCAACTGCTGCCCGAAGCGGTCGTCGGCGCCGCCGAGTTCGACCCATTCGAGCGCGTACAGCACTTCCAGGGTGGTGTTCCGGCGGACGGCCTCGTCGGCGGCCAGGTCGACGGCGCGTTCCGCACCGGGCGAGCCGTCGAAGCCGACGACGACATGCCCGTGCAAGGGAGTGGGTTCAAAGGTCGAACCGGTGGATGTCGGAGCCTGGTTCACGGCGGATCCCTTCGGTACGCGCGGGTGGGCCCGGGTGGGCCGACCTGGGGCCAGTCTCGGGTGTCGAGGGGACGGAACACAGGGCCGTAGGTCCCGTTTCGGGTGAGCCGGTGGGCCCTGCGGACGCCGTTCGGCGGCGGGGTGGTCATCCGCCGGGTGCGTCAAGTGCCACGATCCAGCGGGCGGCGCGCCGGCGCGAGCGGGACACGAGGTCACCGATGGGTCGCGGAGGCGTCGGTGCCGCCGAGCGGGTGATGCGCTTGCCGTCGGCGTACGCCCACCGGCCGCCCGCGGGCTGCTGCGCACATTCGCGATGGGGACGCGGTGTACGGGTCAGGCTTCGCGCCGCGGCGGCGGAGGCGATGGCGGGGCCGCGTCGGCCTCCGCGTGGGGACGCGGGCCCGGGGACTCCTGGATGAGGTGTCCGGTGACCAGTTCCGTGGTGATGCGGAACCACGCCTGCCCCTCGTCCTGCGCGCCGATGGTCGGCACCAGGTCGTCCAGGCGGGCGACGGCCGACGGGTCGCGGACCAGGGAGGCCTGACCGGTGACCGTCGCGGTCCAGCCGGTTCGGGCGGACGGGTCCACGCGGTCGGCCTGGAACGCCACCACGGAATCGCGCGCCGCCCTGGCCAGCCGCGAGTCGAGCGGGGCCCGGAATACGACGTACTCGCGGTCCAGCGCGAAGGGCACCAGGTAGACGGCGGGAAGCGCGCCCTCGCTGACGACGACGCGTCCCAGGGGCGCACTCGCCATCAGGTCCAGCGTCTCGCGGCGGCCGAGGGGACGTCGCGTCCCGGCGTGTTCGTTCATTGCTCAACCCTGGAGTCCGGGCACTAGCGGAAACAGGGCCGAACGGCCCTGATTCCGCCGATCGTGCCGAAACCGCCGGATCCGACGACGGGCACCGCGCCGAGCGTCCCCGGGACCGGTGCCGGATGTCCCGATCCGTTGGCCCGCTCCGACCTTCCGCGCGACCACCGGTTCACCCGCTACATGCACCATTGGTCACCGTGCAGGGACTCACCGTGCCGTACGGCCGGGGCCGGGCAAAGGCCGGGGCCCCGTGAGCGCAGGTGCGCTCGCGGGGCCCCGGGTGTCGGACGCGGAGGAGCGGCCGAGATCGGTGAGCGTGTGCGGTCAGCCGTGGTGGCCGCCACCACCGTGCTGCGGAGCCTCGTGGTGCCGGTCGCCGTGCTCGTCGTCGCCGTCGATGTTGGCGCAGAAGTTCCCGAACGTGGGGTTCACGAAGCCGACAAGGTTGAGGCTGTTCCCGCAGATGTTCACCGGGATGTGCACCGGCACCTGGACGTTGTTGCCCGACAGGACGCCGGGGGAGCCGACCGCGGCGCCGTCCGCCTCGGAGCCCGCGCTCGCCGCGCCGGCGCCGGCCATCACCAGCGCGGCGCTGCCCGCGACCATCACACCGGTCTTCTTGAACGTGTTCACTGCATTCTCCGTATCACCCACCCGCGCCACCCGATTGCGACGCACGACGAGTTCAACGACGTACCTCCACGATGGCAACCATCCAGTGGGTGAGTTCATTCGATCCGGTGAACCCGGCCTCGCGCCCCGACGGCCTCGGAACGCCGACCCCGGGGCTTGGATCGTATGGCCGCGGTGCGCGATCCTCGCCGGAACCGCCGTTGTTCCGGCTCTGCCGCACTCCGCACTCCGCACGCCGAAGGCCGAACGCCGGAGCACGAATGCAGTGGCGCGCACCCGGAGCGCGGGGGCCGGAGAGCGGACGGTCCGGCGCCCACGGACAGCCGGGAGCGGGTGCGAAACCCGCCCCCGCTGCCGGCTACGGACGGGCGTACGGCCGGGTCATGATCTCCATGTTGTGGCCGTTCGGGTCCTCGAAGTACGCGCCGCGCCCGCCGAACCAGTCGTTGGTCTCGTCGGCTCGGGAGTGGCTGGGGTCGGCGTAGTAGGTGACCCCGAGCGCCTCCAGTCGCGCGATCATGGCGTCGAACCGGTCGTCGGGGACCAGGAACGCGTAGTGCTGGGACTGGATTGGTTCGTCGTTCTTCTCGTAGTAGTCGAGCGTCACGCCGTTGCCGAGGTCGACGGGCAGGAACGGCCCGAGTGGGGGGCCGACTTCCAGGCCCAGGATCGAGGCGAGGAACTCGGCCGCCTGCTGCCGATCCTTGGCGTAGACGGCGGTGTGGTTCAACAGGACCGTGTTCACCGGAAGTCGATCCCGGTCCTGTTCGTGTTCCTGCCGCCGTTGTTCCCGCTGTTCTTGCTTCCGGTCGTGCGACATCCGTGGAGCCTCTCCAGGTCTCGATTTTCCGCTGGGATTCGGCGCGCGCGGGCGCCGGAGGGGAAGAAAAGGAGAGGAGAAGGCGGGGCTCTGGCCCGCCTCGGACTCACGCCGAGGCCGGGTGCCCTACTCGTGTATGGCCCATGGCCGACCCGGCAGTCACCCGACCGACGTTAGTGCCCGAGCCGGACCGAGGCAACCATCGGGACCGCGGGCGCACGCTGTGTGGTCCGGCGGCGAGGTGCTTCCGGGCGAAGGCGACGGCCCTTGTGTGGGTGTGAACCGACGCGCCACGCCGACTGATTCATCCTGATATGTCGCAGCCTCGACTACATTGACCTCCGAGGAGGCGGATCTTGACGTCGGACACGCCATGAAGCACATGTTGTCGGCCGGCACAGACCCGGCCGGGCGGCGGATGGTGTTGTGGGGGCTGCTCCGCGGCGCGCTGATGTCGGCCCTGATGCTGGTGGTGTACTACCTCATCCCACTGGATCGTCGGCTCGACATCCAGGCCGCCATCGGACTCGTCGTCGGACTCGTCGCGTTCGTCGCGCTGGTGGTCCGGCAGGTCGACGCGATCGAGCGCTCGGAGCGGCCGCGCCTGCGTGCCTACGAGGCGGTGGCCGTCTCGCTGCCCTTCCTGCTGGTGCTCTTCGCCGCGACCTACTTCCTGATCGACTCCGACCAGGCGGACTCCTTCACCGAACGGATGTCCCGCACCGACGCGCTGTACTTCACCGTCACCGTCTTCGCCACCGTCGGCTTCGGCGACATCGCGCCGCAGACCGAGACCGCGCGTGTGGTCACGACGATCCAGATGCTGGTGGACCTGGTCGCGCTGGGCGTGATCGCACGAGTCATCCTGGGCGCGGTCCGGGTGGGCCTGCGCAGGCAGTCGGGTGGATCGGACGGCGATGCCGTTTCCGACCTCGACCCGGACCGGGACGACCTCCCGGAGATGCCTCCCGACCCGCCCCCACCCGGCGCGTAGGGCACCTCGGACGACCGGGCTCGAGGAAGCCGCCCGATCGGGGTTTACGACCATAAACTCATCTGTAAAAACGCCTTGCGATCATCACATCCACCCGGCCTGCTTCCGTGTGTCGACCATTCCCGAAAGGGCTCGACCGGCACAGGATGGTGCCCGTCGTTTCCGGCTGGTCGGAACGGTGGAAAAGCCCGCAAGGAGAGGAAACGACGATGAGCGACGCCCCGGTCGTCACGTACGGAAGCTATCTGCGCCTGGACACGCTGCTGTCCTGCCAGGAGCCGCGGACCGAAGCGCACGACGAGATGTTGTTCGTGGTCATCCACCAGGTCTACGAACTGTGGTTCAAGCAGATCCTGCACGAGGTCGCGTTGCTCCAGCGCCAGTTGGAGGGCGGCAACGGCGCCGGCGCCCTGCACACGGCACGTCGGGTCGCCAAGATCCTGAAGACGGTCGTCGGCCAACTCGACGTCCTCGAGACCATGACGCCCCGGCAGTTCGCGTCCTTCCGCGACGCGCTCGGCACCTCGAGCGGGTTCCAGTCGGCGCAGTTCCGCGAGTTGGAAGCCGTGCTCGGACGCCGGGAGTTCGGGTCCTTCGAAACCGGTCACGAAGAGCGGCTCAAGGCCGCCGCGCACCGCCCGTCGGTGTTCGACTCGCTGCTGCGCCACCTCGCCGTCCTGGGCTACGCGGTCCCCGCGCGGGTCCTGGAACGGGACACGAGCGTCGCGTGGCGACCGGACCCGGAGGTCCAGGAGGTCCTCGAGGCCGTGTACCTCGACGAGACCGCGCACGCGACACAGGTCTGCGAGGCCCTCGTCGACATCGACGAGGGCCTCCAGGAATGGCGCTACCGGCACATGAAGATGGTCGAGCGCACCATCGGCGCCAAGATCGGCACGGGCGGCTCCGCCGGCGCCGAGTACCTGCGCGCGACGTTGTTCTCGCCGGTCTTCCCCGACCTGTGGGAGGTCAGGTCCCAGGCCTGAGCCGCACCCCGCGGCGCAGCCCGGGGCCGGCCCCGGGCCCGGGCCCGGCCCGACTCTGCCCGCCCCATCCGCGGATCGGCGGCGCGCCCTACTCCGTCCGCAGCGCCGTCGCCGTGCGCGCCTTGGCCGCCCAACTCGCGGGCAGGGCCGCGCCCAGGACCGCGATCAGCACGCCCGCGAGACCGAGCAGGACCAGTTGCCACGCGTCGTACACCTCGAGGATGCTCGGCGGCAGGTTGGTGCCCGCCGCGTGCCCCATCACCGGCACCACATAGGCGTGCAGCGCGAACCCGGCCGGCACACCGACCAGGCCGCCGAGCAGGCCGATGCCCGCGACCGAGGCGAGGACCAGGCTCAGCGTCTGCCTCGGCGTCATGCCCAGGGCCTTGCACACACCGATGTCGTGCACGCGCTCCCTGGTGTCCAACACGACCGAGTTGAGCACGCCGAGCGCCGCCACGGCGACCAGCATGAGGGTGAGCAGGACGGCCATCGTGTTCAGGATCAGGATCATGCCCTCCGCCTCGGTGGGGGAATTGACCAGCACATCGCCGCCCAACGGCCGTACCACCGCCTCGAGTTGCCGGGCGTACTCGGCGGGTGACAGGCCCGAGCCGACCTCGACCAGGAAGATGTCGGGACGGGCGGCGGCGAAGGCGGCGAGGTCAGCGTGCAGGCGCATGCCGTCGTCCGAGGTGTCGAAGGCCTCGCCGACAATCCGCAGGGTCTGCGTGTCGCCCCGATAGGTCACCCGTACCGGGTCGCCGATCCTGGTTCCGGTGCGTTCCAGGAAACGGGTGGGCACCGCGACCTCGCCGGGTCCGGCGATCCAGTGCCCGGAGATCATCTCGTAGCTGCCCGGCCGGGAATCGCCCTGGTACAGCGTCGCCCGAACCGAGCCGGCCACCCCGGTCACGGTGACGTCCGCCTGGGCCAGGCCGTAGTACGACGCGGTGCCCCGCTGCGCCTCGATCGCGGCGCGCACCCGTGCCGTGTCGACGGCGGCCTCGGCGGTGTCGCCCTTCCCGGGCTGCGGTCCGCCCGGCCCGACCGGTCCGCCCGGCCCCTCGGACAGCCCGCCGCCGATGACGGTGATCGCGGCGCGGTTCTCCGGGTCCTGCGCCTCGCCGACCGCGTTCAGAGACGAGGTCAGCCCCACCGCGAAGGTCGCCGCGACCGTACCGAAGGCCACCGCGAGCAACATCGCGAGCATCCGCACCGGGTGCGCGAACGGACTCGCGAGGCCGTACGTCAGCGCACGCGGCAGCGGCAGCCGGCCCGCCGCGCGGTGCGCCCACTGGCCCCGTCCGGTACGCGGCGCGCGGCCGATCGCGATGGCCTCGACCGTACGCAGCCGCCCGGCCCGCAGCGCGGGCACCAGCGCCGCGAGCACGACCACCAGCAGGGCCGCCGCCGGCACCAGGACGTCCACCCACCAGGCCACCGCCAGCGACGTGTCGCCGTAGACCTCCTCGGTGTCCGACAGCAGCGGCAGCGCCATCAGGTTGCCCAGTACGACACCCACCCCGATGCCGACGGAGGCCGGGATCAAGGCTTGGGCCACATAGGCCCGGACCACCTCGCGCGGGGTGAAGCCGATGGCCTTGAGGATGCCGATCCGGCGCAGCCCGGTGCCGACCGCGCCACTGACGACGCTGCCGACGATGATCACCGACATCGCGATGCCCAGCGCGCCGAACGCCATCAGGAACGGGATGGTCGGCGCGGCGTTCTGATCGGCGGCGCGTTTGGTGTCCAGGTACGACTGGCTGCCCAACAGCGCGTCGGGCGGTACGGCCGCGGCGAGTCGCGCCCGGGCGGCGGCGATGTCGTCGTTGCCGCCCGCCGCGGCGAAGCGGTAGAGCATCTGGGTGGTGAGCGGCCCGGTCGACGCCGCGATCGCGGTGACCTGCCCGGGCGTGGCCCACACGTCGGCGGTCTTGCTCGCCGACATGGCGATGCCCACGATGGTCAGGGTCGGGGCGTCCGCGGCATCGGACGCGCGCAGGATGGAGCCGAGCCGGATGTCGGGGCCGCTGAAGGAGGCGGACACGACGATCTCGCCCGGGCCGGCCGCCCATCGGCCGGACCTCAGGTCCAAGTCGTCCACGTCGGCATCGGGACCGGGCCGCCCGACCAGGGTCAGCGGTGGCAGGTGCCCGCCGCCGCCGGTCACCGGGCGCAACGTCGTGGACGGGAACGGCCCCGCGGTCGCGGTGACGCCGGACTGCCTTCGGGTGGCGTCCAGTTGTGCCGCGCTCGCCGCGGCCGGGTCGTACTGCACGCTCAGGTGTGCGCCGTGCTGCTGTGCGAAGGCGTGGTCGAACGGCGCGTTCGCGGCGACCATGAGCGACCCGGCGACCACGGCCGAGGCCACCGCCATCATCGTGGCCAGCGCGATCACCAGGGTCTGCACCCGCCGTCGACCCACACCGGAACGCACCACCCGGC
Organism: Embleya sp. NPDC025285; assembly: GCF_055558835.1. Classification (NCBI taxonomy): domain Bacteria; kingdom Bacillati; phylum Actinomycetota; class Actinomycetes; order Kitasatosporales; family Streptomycetaceae; genus Embleya; species Embleya sp. NPDC025285. The sequence continues at coordinate 39,096 of NZ_JBVHLU010000045.1, read as the reverse complement.
CCAGTGCGGAGCCGCCGAGGCCGATCATCGGACGGCCTCCGCGCGCGTGTCGAGCGCGAGGTGCCCGTCGACCAGATGGATCGTGCGGCTCGCGCACGCCTGGGCCAGCGCCAGGTCGTGGGTGACCAGCACGATGGTCTGCCCGTCCCGGTGCAGGTCCACCAGCAGCTCCCGTACGTCGTGCCCAGACGCGGTGTCCAACGCGCCGGTCGGCTCGTCCGCGAGCAGCAGTGCGGGCCGATTGACCAGCGCCCGGGCCACCGCGACGCGCTGGCGTTCGCCGCCGGAGAGCCGGCCCGGGTAGGCGTGGGCGTGCCGTTGGATGCCCAGCACCTCCATCAACTCGGCGGCGCGGGCCGCAGCCTTGCGCCGGGAGGAACCGGTGAGTTGGGCCGGAAGCCGGATGTTGTCGGCGACGGTGAGGTCGTCGAGCAGGTTGAAGAACTGGAAGACCATGCCGATGTGTTCGCGGCGAAAGCGGGCCAGCGCGTGCTCGTTCAGCCCGTCGATCCGCCGGCCGGCCACGGTCACCGCGCCCTCGGCCGGCTTGTCCAGCCCGGCGATCAGGTTCAGCAGCGTGGACTTGCCGCTGCCCGAGGGACCGGTCACCGCGAGCGCCTCGCCCTGGGCGACGCCGAGGTCGAGCGGTCCGAGCGCGGGTGCGCCGGCGCTGTCGTAGCGCTTGGCCACGCCCGCCAGTTCGATCACGTGAGTCATGGGAGTCGTCCGTCCTTGACGTCGAGAGGGGGAGGTGTCCTTGCCGGCTCAGCGAACGTAGGGGCGGGCAGCGATCCGGCGCGTCGGCCGCCCAACCGACATCCGACCCTCCGCGCGGAGGACCCGGGCGCGGGGTCATCCCTGCGAAGTACGTCGCACGGAGCGCGGCTTGGTCGCGCGGGCGGATGCGGCCCCGCGTGGGCGGACCGCACAATGAGCCGGTGGATACCGAAGACGAGCCGGGGGTCCGGCGTGGATGGCGGGCGCAACTGGCGTTCACGCTGCGCTCGGAGGCGGGTACGGCCCCGCTCTCGCGGCGGGCGATATCAGTCGATGTGGTGTTGGCCGTCGTGCTGACCGTGCTCGCGCTGGTGGTGGCGGCTCGGTATCCCGACAGCGGTCCGGTCCAGGACGCGCGGCAGGTCCCGTACGAGTCCGCCGAGCATCCGGCCCCACGGATACCGCCGGTTCAGCCGGTTCAGCCGGTCCCGCCGGTTCAGCCGGTCCAGCCGGTCCAGCCGGTTCAGCCGGTGCCGCCGGGGGGCCGGCCACCCGAGGAACGGAGGCCGTCCTCCGTCAGCGGTCCGGTCCAGGACGCGTGGCAGGTCCCGTACGAGTCCGCCGAGCATCCCTCCCCACCGCGACCGCCGATACCGCCGGAGGGCTGGCCGCCCGACGAACGGGGACTGTCCTCCGTGCCCTGGCCGTTCCTGGTGCTCTCCGCGCTGCCGCTGGCCGTGCGACGCCGGTACCCGCTGGCCGCGTTCGCCGCGGTGCTGAGCGCGGGGGTGGCCATCGGCGAGGACGACGCGTCCTGGATCAACGTGCTGACCTGCGTGATCGGCGCCTACAGCGCCGTCGTCTACAGCCGCTACCGGGTGCGCGCGGTGTCCGTGCTGGTGGGTGCCGCGGTGTTGGCCGGCGCGGCGTTCCGGGACTCGGCGCCGATCCTGCCGGGCTGGTCGAGCCCGGGAGTGGTGCTGCTGGTCGCGGGCGGGATGGCCGGCCTGGTGCTGTTCTGGCGACGGCAGTTGGCGGCGAGCCGGGATCGGTACACCCGGCTCCAGCAGGACCAACAGGAGGCCACCCGCCGGGCGGTCGAGGAGGAGCGGTCCCGGATCGCCGCCGAACTGCACGATGTGGTGACGCACAATGTCAGCGTGATGGTGATCCAGGCGGGGGCCGCGCGCAAGGTGATGGACGCGGCGCCGGAACGCTCGAAGGAGGCACTGCTCGCGGTCGAGGCCGGCGGGCGGGCCGCGATGGCCGAACTGCGCCATGTGATGGGACTGCTCGCCGCCGCGGACCACGAGCGCCCCGACGACCTCGAACCCCAACCCGGACTCGACCGACTGGACGAGCTGATCGAGCGGGTGCGCGCGTCCGGTACGCCGGTGCGCGTGGCGATGTCGCTGCCGCCGGACCCGCTGCCGCCCGGGGTGGATCTCGCGTCGTATCGGGTGGTCCAGGAGGCGCTGACCAATACGATCAAGCACGCGCCCGGCGCGGCGGCCAGTGTCGTCATCGGCTATACGGGGGACTGCTTGGAGATCGAGGTCATCGACACTGGAGGCACGCACGGCGGCCGGTCGATGGACGGCAACGGCCGGGGGCTGATCGGGCTGCGCGAGCGGTTGGCGGTCTACGGCGGCGAGTTGACCGCCGGGCCGACCCTGGTCGGCGGGTACCGGATCCGGGCCGCGGTCCCGTGGCGGACGGCGTGAATCGACCGGCGCTGCGGGTGGTCATCGCCGACGACCAGGCACTGGTGCGTACCGGCTTCGGGATGATCCTGGCCTCGGACGGCATCGAGGTGGCGGCCGAGGCGGCCAACGGGGTCGAGGCGATCGCCGCGGTGCGGCGCACCCGACCCGACGTGGTGCTCATGGACATCCGCATGCCGCAGATGGACGGCATCGAGGCCACCCGCCGGATCCTCGCCGACGGCGGCTCGGCCGGCACCCGGGTGATCATCCTGACCACGTACGACCTGGACCATTATGTCTACGCCGCGCTCACCGCCGGGGCCAGCGGTTTCCTGCTCAAGGACGTCACCCCCGAGCAACTGGTCGCCGCCGTGTGCCTGGTCCAGGCCGGCGACGCGCTGCTCGCGCCGACCATCACCCGCCGGCTGATCGAGCGTTTCGCGCATCGCGACGAACCGCGTGGAACGCCGCATCGCGATCTGTCCGAGCTGACCCCGCGCGAGTTGGAGGTGCTCCGGCTGCTGGCGACGGGTCTGAGCAACGCCGAACTCGCCGAGCGGTTGTCGCTGAGCCCGACCACGGTCAAGACCCACATCGGCCGCATCCTGTCGAAGCTGAACCTCCGGGACCGGGTGCAGGCGGTGGTGCTGGCGTACGAGACCGGGCTGATCGCACCGGGCGGCGCGGCCTAGCGGCGGCATCCGGTATCGCTCGGCGTCGCCTGCCCGGTCGGGCGAAGGCCGACGCCCGCATCCCGCTCCTGCGCCGGCGGCACGCGTCCGCGACCCGTGCGCCTGGCCGCAGCGCGGCCGGCCACCGAGTCCGGTATCCCGCGCTCGCGCCGGATGCGGCGCTCGCGGGCGGGTGCCGTGCGCGGGCTGCCCCTATGCTGCCGATCATGGGGAGTCTTTCGCGCATATCGGTGTGGGTGCCGCGCGGTCCGGCCATGGGGATGGTGTGCACGGCGGCCGTCGGCGTGCTCGTGGTGGCGTTCACGATCGTGGACATGGTGCCGATGGACGGTACGGACACGCTGGGCCTGGTACCGGTCTTCGCCGCGTGTGCCGCGTTGTTCGCCCGCCGGGATCACCCCATCACAGTGCTGCTGCTGACCCTGCTGGCGTCGGCGGTGTACTACCCGTTCGTGGTGGCGGACGGACCGCTGTTCCTGACCTTCGCCGTGGCCCTGTACAGCGCGGCGGCGCACGGGCACCTGGTGATCACCATGGTCGTCGGCGCCGGATTCGCGACCGCCGTCGGCGTCTCCGAACACCGCGCCGGCGCGAACCATCTCGCGGACGCCGCGCTGTTCCTGATGTTCGGCTGGATCGTCGCGGTGATCGCGATCGGCGGGATGCTGCACAACCGCAACGCGTACCTGGCCGAGGCGCATCGCCGCGCGGAGGAGGCGGAGCACGCCCTGGAGGCGGAGGCCCGGCGCCGTGCGGTGGAGGAACGGCTGCGAATCGCACGGGAGTTGCATGACGTGCTGGGCCACCACCTGTCACTGATCAACGTGCAGTCCGGGGCCGCGTTGCACGGTTTCGCGCGTGCCCCGGACCGGGCCGAGCAGGCGCTCGACGCGATCAAGCGGACCAGCCGCGACGCGCTGCGCGAACTGCGCGAGACGCTCGGCGTGTTGCGGCAGGTGGACGAGGAGGCGCCGACGGCGCCCGCGCCCGGCTTGGCCGCGCTCGACGAGCTGATCGCGCACATGGGTCGGGCCGGTATCGAGGTGCGCCTGGAACTACCCGGCGACTCACGGCCCTTGCCGCCGGCAGTGGATCTGGCCGCGTATCGGATCGTGCAGGAGGCGCTGACGAACGTGACCCGGCACTCGGGGGCGGCGTCGGCCGTGGTGCGGATCGAGTTCGAGGAGAGGCGGGTACGAGTGCGGATCGACGACGACGGGCGGGCCGGGGGTTCCCCGGACGGCCGCGACGCGGTGCGTCCGGAGGATGCCCACGGTGCGGCGGGTGGACCGGGCGGCGGGAGCGGGGTCGCGGGCATGGGTGAACGGGCCCGGGCGTTGGGCGGCGAGTTCGAGGCCGGCGCGCGGCCGGGTGGCGGGTACCGGGTCAGCGCGTCGTTGCCGCTGCGCCGGGAGGGCGCCGCGTGATCAGGGTGTTGCTCGCGGACGACCAGGCCCTGGTCCGGGCCGGCCTGCGCTGGATCCTGGACAACGAGGACGACATCACGGTGGTCGGCGAGGCCGTCGACGGCACGGAGGCGGTCGCGCTCGCGGGCGAACTGCGGCCGGACATCGTGTTGATGGACATCCGGATGCCGCGACTGGACGGCCTGGAGGCGGCCCGACGAATCATCGCCGACGAACTCCTCGCCGAGGTGCGGGTGGTCATCCTGACCACCTTCGACCTGGACGAATACGTGTACGGTGCGCTGCGCGCGGGCGCGAGCGGCTTCCTGGTCAAGGACACCGAACCGGTCGAACTGATCCACGGCGTACGGGTGGTCGCGCGCGGTGACGCGCTGATCTCGCCGACGATCACCCGCCGGCTGATCGCCGAGTTCGCCGGCCGGGTCGCGCCGCCGGAACCGGACCCGCGGGTCCGGGCGTTGACCGATCGAGAACGCGAGGTGATGGCCCTGGTCGCGGCCGGGTTGTCCAACGACGAGATCGCGGCCCGGCTGGTGCTGAGCCCCGCTACGGCCAAGACGCACGTGAGTCGGATCATGACCAAGGCCGCGGTCCGCGACCGGGCCCAACTCGTGGTGCTGGCCTACGAATCGGGGATGGTGACGCCCGGCTGGCTGGGCTGACCGGATTTGGGCCGGTGCGGGAATGGCCGGGGCCGGTCGGGGGCGGCTCCGGGACCACCCGCAACCGGGGGTGTACACCGGACGCAACCGTGGGGGTATCCGCCGGCGCGGCGGGCCCACCGGGGGCGTCCGGCCGTACCGTGCCTGCGCAGGACGCCCGGCGGCCGTCCTGCCGAGAGGCTTGTGGACAAGAGACACCACGTCCCCAAGCCCCTCCTGCGGATCGAGGAAGCAATGTCCGAGACCCCGGTTTCCTACCCCCCGCCCGGCGTCGACCCCGGCCCGCCGGCCCGGCGACGCACCGACCGCCCGAGCGTGTTCGAGCGCATCGCGGGCTGGGCGCACCGGCGCCGCAAGGCGGCCCTGCTGGCATGGGTCGCGGTGCTGATCGCGGTCAGCGGCATCGCGATGGCGATCGGCAGCGATTACCACAACGACTTCTCGCTCCCGGGCACCGAGTCGCAGCAGGCCGCCGACACGCTGAAGCAACACGGCGCAACTCAAGCCGGCGACAGCGTACAGATCGTCCTGCACGACAAGGCGCCGGTGTCGGTACCCGCGACCCGGGAACGGGTCGAGCGCATGCTCGGCGCGGTACGCGACCTCCCACACGTGGCCGAGGTGCGCAGTCCGTACGACGACGCGAACGCCGTCTCGCGGGACGGACTGACCGCGTACGCCACGGTCACCCTGGACGGCGTCGGCACGGACGTGCCCAAGGACGCGGTGACCAGGATCATCGATACCGCGCAGGCCGCCGAGACGCGCGAGGCGACGCTGCGGGTCGAACTCGGCGGTGACCAGATCCGCGGCGCCCAGGAGGGCGGCGGCGGTGCGGCCGAGGGCGCGGGCATGCTCGGCGCGCTGGTCGTCCTGGTGTTCCTGTTCGGTTCGCTCGTGGCCGCCGCCGTACCGCTGCTGACCGCCATCTTCGCGGTGGGCAGCACCCTCGGCCTGGTCGTGCTCGCCTCGCACCTGGCCAACATCGCCGACTTCACGCCGCCGGTGATGATGCTGGTGGGCCTGGGCGTCGGGGTGGACTACGCACTGCTCATCTTCTCCCGCTACCGCGCCGAACTGCTGCGTGGCGCGGACGCCGAACAGGCCACCCGACGCGCCCTGGACACCGCGGGTCGCACCGTGTTCTTCGCCGCCTGCACGGTGATCATCGCGCTGCTGGGCCTGGTCACGCTGGGCTTGGGCTCGCTGCGCGGCGTGGCGCTCGCCGTCGCGCTGACCGTACTGATGACCATGCTCGCGTCGCTGACCCTGCTGCCCGCGTTGCTCGGCCTGTTCGGCAAGCGCATCCGGCGCAACGTCGAGCGCCGCGCGGCCAAGAGCAAGGTTGTCGAGGGCACCCGCTGGCGCTCCTGGGCCGCCCTGGTACAGCGCCGTCCGTGGCTCGCGCTGATCGTCCCGGTCGTCGCGCTGGTCGGCCTGGCCGCACCCGCGGTCGACATGCGCCTCGGCTTCGCCGACGCCGGCAACGACGCGGCGGCCAAGACCAGTCGGCAGGCGTACGACCTGCTCGCGGACGGGTTCGGGCCCGGCTTCAACGGGCCGCTGTTCGTGGTCGTCGAGGGTGACGCCGGCGCGGCGGAGCAGACCAGGAGCACGCTCGAAGGCACTCCCGGGATCGCCGCGGTGAGCCCGATCCTGCCGTCCGGTGACCCGCGGGTGTCCACGGTGATCGCCTACCCGAAGTCCGCACCCCAGGACGAGGCGACCACCAGGCTGGTCGAGCACCTGCGCGAGGACGTCATGCCGGGCGTGGAACGCGGCACCGGCGCCACCGTCCTGGTCGGCGGCGGTACGGCCGCCGTCGAGGACTTCGCGGCCAAGGTCGCCGACCGACTGCCGCTGTTCGTGGCGATCGTGGTGGGTCTGTCGTTCGTGCTGCTCCTGCTGGTGTTCCGGTCGATCCTGGTGCCGCTGAAGGCCGCGCTGCTCAACCTGCTCAGCATCGGTGCCGCGATGGGCGTGATCACGCTGGTGTTCCAACACGGCATGTTCGGTGTGCAGGAGGGCCCGATCGAGGCGTTCATCCCGGTGATGATCTTCGCGATCGTGTTCGGGCTCTCGATGGACTACGAGGTCTTCCTGCTCGCCCGTGTCCACGAGGAGTGGCAGCGCACTCGGGACGCCGGGCACGCGGTCCGCGAGGGTCTGGCGACCACCGGCAAGGTGATCACCGCGGCGGCGGCCATCATGATCGTGGTCTTCGGCGCCTTCGTACTGAGCGAGGACCGCATGTTGCAGCAGTTCGGCCTCGGCCTGGCGGTCGCGATCCTGCTCGACGCGCTGGTGATCCGCTGCCTGATCGTGCCCGCGGTGATGCGTCTGTTCGGTGCCCGGGCCTGGTGGCTCCCGCGCCCGCTGGAGCGCGCACTGCCGCGGATCGCTCTCGAGCACGACTGACCCGCGAGGCGTCGAGCACACCGGTCGGCCGGCGGTGGCGGCGAAGGACTCACGTCCTTCATCGCCACCGCCCTCGCGCGTTCGACGTGCGGTACGCGGTCGGCCGCGAGTGAGCAGCCTCGGGCACGCCTTCAGGTGGGTGTGCGCGGGGCCGTCGACGCGAGCAGTAGGAGCAGCTCGATCACGAGGGCGACCAGGCAGGCCAGGAGGCCGAGGGCCAACACCGCGCCCTGGACCACCGGATAGTCGCGGTCGAGGATCGCCTCGACCAGGCACGAGCCGAGCCCGGGCCACGCGAATACGCTCTCCGCGATCACCGCACCGCCCGACAACGCGATGGTGGCGGTGAAGGCGCGGTCCAGGCCGCGTCGGTGCCCACCCCGGCGGCTGACCGCCACCGCGATCCCGAGCGGGACGGCGACGAAGGGCAGTACCGACACCACGGACAGCGCCGACTCGACGGCACGCGGCAGCCGTTGCGCGAGCACGTCGGTCACCGGCTCGCCGCTGCGGAACGAGGTGCCCAGATCGCCGGACGGCAGCCCGGACACGTAGTCGCCGAACTGTGCGACCCGCGACCTGTCCAACCCCAGTTCGTGCCGCACCTGTTGGGTTCGCGCGGAATCCGCGTTCCGGCCGGCGACGACAGCGGCCGGGTCCCCCGGTATCAACCGCACGATCGTGAACGTGCCCACGACCAGGACGCCCAACACGATGACGACCCCCACGAGGCGACCCAACAGACGGCGCACGCCATGCGTGGGCGGGTCGTCATCCGGCGCGCACGGATCGACCGGTGGCACGTCGACGCCGATGCTGGTGCCGACACCGTCGGCTCGGTGGACGCGAGTGCCCGGGATGGTCATGAACGCTCCTTGGCCGGGGGAGAGGAACGGACGGGCGGAGCAGCACGGTTGGGACGGATCCGGGGGCGAATGGGTTCCGTGGGAAATGGGATGCCGCAAGCGGGCCGTGGCGCGGACGCGGTGCGCCTGTCACCCGCGGCGGCGGGTCACCGGTGACGGGTCGAGGGCTGCGATATGCGCGCTCCGGCGGCCCGGTTCGGTCTCTCGCTCGGGATCGCCGGCCTCCTCTCGCAGGCCCCGGGCGTCGCCGACGGGCATCACGCGTGCGGCTCGGAGCGCGGGGGCGTCCACGTGAGGAGTCCGGTTGCCGGTCGTGCCCGCGCCGAGGCGGCCGGCTTCCCACCGGTGGACGGCTTTCGGCCCTTCGTCCCGGTGGTGGACGCGGCAAGCGGCGCGCCGGCGGTGTTTCGTGCGCCTCGGTCTCGTGGGCGGTGGTGTTTCCGCGGTGTTGTCCGAGTGGTCGGCCGGGCGTTTCTCGGGTCAGGTCGGGTTGCTTCGGTGGATGTGATCGAGGACCAGGCGGCCGCGTGGGGAGAGCCGGTAGCCGACGTCCAGGCTTTCGGTGAGGCCGCGTTCCTTGAGTTTGCGGACATCCACCTTGAAGGGGAGCTTCTCCCGGTCGACGCCGGCGGCCAGGTCGGCGGCGCGCACCGCGGGATTCGCGTCGATCAGTTCCAACATCGCGGTGGTCCACGGCCCGTGACCGCTTCGTGCGTCCAGGCGGCGCAGTCCCGCGACGATCTCGTCGAGCTCCTTCGCCGACAGGTCGGTGTCCGAGCGCAGGCTCACCCGTGGGTCGGCGCCGACGAAGCGCAGGCCGATCCGGTACAACTGCCGGTCTTCGCCGGGGCGCTGATGGGCAAGCACTTCCGCTCTGGTGGCGTAGCCGGCCCGTTGTGCGTCCCGGTCGGTCACACTCGCCTCCGATACGGCCGCGACCTCGTCCACCTCCAGCACGCCGACCTCCGTGCGCAGTGTGCTGCCGAGGCGGACGGCGGGCGTGCGCCAGCGACGGAAGGCGAGGTCGACGTCGCCGGACGCGATCTTGACCAGTACGTCGTGTGTGAACAACAACGGCAACTCCGTGTCCTGGATCCCGGCCGGCGCATGGCCCCGCCGACGCCGGTGTGCTGCCGGTGTGGTGCCCACGCGGCACGGACGACACACCGGGTCGATCCCCGAATACCGACGATACGGGCCCGGATGCGGGGCGGACGGCTCAGGCCCGGGGTTCCCGGAGGGTGGGGGCGAGGAGCGTGGCGACGATTTTGTGGACGGCTTCGGGTGTCGGTGGGGTGCCGTTCCGGTCGGCGAAGAGCATGTGGCCGGTGCCGATCAGGGTGGGGGCGAGCGTGTCGATGTCGGCGTCGGCGGCGATGCGGCCGAGGTCGCGTTCGGCGGTGAGGTAGGAGGCGAGCATGGCGGTGGCCTCCGTCAGGACCGGGATGCCGGTCGGCGTGCTGCGGCGGAGGCGGGTGCGCAGGTCGTCGCGGGAGGTGACGAGGCCGACGATCGCGACGGCCACCGATTCGAACAGGCCGGTCAGCGCGCCGGTGACGTTGTCGGCGACGGTCCCGGTGCCGGCCTCCTCGCGTAGGACGTCGGCTCGGCGGTCGATGCGGGCGATGCGGTCCAGTACGAGGTCGGCCAGGAAGGCGTCGAAGTCGGTGAAGTGCCGGTGCAGTACGCCCTTGGCGCAGCCCGCCTCGGTGGTGACCGCCCGGCTGGTCAGCGCGCTGGGGCCGGCGCGGAGCAGGACGCGCTCGGCTGCGTCGAACAACTGCTCGCGCGCGTCGCGGATGGCCGTTCCGGTGGGCACCGTGCATCGCCTCTTTCTGTCGCCGTCTCTTCGTGCCGTCGCGGTCCGATCGCGCGATCCCCTCGCGCGGGCTTTCGCGCCGTCCCATCGTGCCGTCTCTTCACGTCGTCTCGTCGTGCCGTGTCGATTCCGTCGATTCTCGCGCGTGCGGGTGGCCCTCGTTGACGAGTGGGCATCTGCCCATTCATAGTGGGCGCATGCCCACTATGCCGCCGGGGCCCGAGCGCGTACCCGGTTCCGAAGCCCCGCCCCACCTGCACCGCCGAATGGCCGAGTCGTTCGGCATGGATCCCGAACGCTACGACCGGGCCCGGCCCCGCTACCCGGACGCCCTCGTGGCGCGGATCGTGGCCGCCGCGCCCGGGCCCGCCGTTCTCGATGTCGGCATCGGTACCGGCATCGCGGCCCGGCAGTTCCGGGCGGCCGGCTGCGATGTGCTCGGTGTCGAGGTCGACGCGCGTATGGCCGCGTGGGCGCGCGGGCGTGGACTCGACGTCGAGGTGGCCGCGTTCGAGGAGTGGGACCCGGCCGGCCGAGCGTTCGACGCGGTCGTCGCCGCGCAGACCTGGCACTGGGTGGACCCGGTCGCGGGGGCGGTGAAGGCGGCCGAGGCGTTGCGGCCCGGCGGGCGGCTCGCCCTGTTCTGGAACGTGGAGCTACCGCCCTCCGAGATCGCGGAAGCCTTCGCCGAGGTCTACCGGCGGATGTTGCCCGACTCGCTCGCGGCACGGCGATGGGCGAGCGGCTCGGTCGGACACGCGGCGCTGTGCGCCGGGGCCGAGGACGGGATACGCGCCGCGGGCGGGTTCGACGAGCCGGAGCGGTGGCACTTCGACTGGGAACGGCACTACACCCGGGACGAGTGGCTGGACCAACTGCCCACCACCGGCGACCACACCCGACTCCCGGCGGCCGAGACGGCAGCGTTGTCGGCGGCTGTCGGAGCCGTCGTCGACGCGTCGGGAGGCGGCTTCACGATGCGCTACACCGCGGTGGCGGTGAGCGCGTCGCGCACCGAGGTCCGCTGACCGGGCGACCCGGTCGCGGGCGCCGGGCCGGGTGCTCGCCTTCGTCGCGCCGGGGCTCGCCGTCGCCGCGCCGGGCGAAATCGCGTGTCGGGCGGCACGTACGGATGCCGCCGCCTCGCTATCTTGGGCCGTCTCGGGGGAGCGCACTGGGCGATCCTCCCCGGACCGAGGAGCCGCGTGTGTCCAGGGAACCCGCTTTCGAGGAAGCCGAGGTGATCGTGTTCCGTGATGTCGCGGAGTTCGAGACCTGGTTGGACACGCACGTCGAACTGGCGGTCGGGGTGTGGCTGAAGATGGCGAAGAAGGGTTCCGGCATCGCGTCGCTGACCAGTGACGAGGCGGTCGACGTCGGCCTTTGCTACGGCTGGATCTCGGGACAGCGCAAGTCGTACGACGACGACTACTACCTGCAGAAGTATGTACCGCGCCGCCCGCGCAGCCGGTGGTCGCAGGTCAATGTGGCCAAGGTCGAGGAACTGAGCGCGGCCGGGCGGATGCGGCCCGCCGGGCTGGCCGAGGTCGAGGCGGCGAAGGCCGACGGGCGGTGGGAGGCGGCGTACGAGTCGCAGCGCGACGCCGTGGTCCCGCCCGATCTGGCCGCCGCCCTGGCGGAGAACCCGCGGGCCGCTCGGGCGTTCGAGGAACTCGGCCGGACGCAGCGGTACGCGGTGATCCTTAAGCTGATCACCGCGCGCACCGCCGCGACCCGCGAGAGTCGGCTGCACAAGGCGATCACCGAACTCGCGACGACCGACGCCGCCGGCTGACGGACGCCCGCGCCCCGCATTCCGCACGTGCTCGGGCGCGCCATATCGCCGAGGTGACCGGCTACGTGCTCGCCGCGCGCAGTTCGTCGCGCAGCCGCAGGAGCCGTCGGCCTCGCGCTCGGGCCGGCCGCAGCGCCGACGTGACGACCGGGGTGGCGCCCGTCAGCGCTGTCGTGGTGGTCGCGGTCGTGGTGCCGCGCGCGGCGGCGACCGCGGTGCCGAGGGCGGTGGTCGCGGCGAGGGCGATTCGTCCGCGACCGGCGCCGATTCGAGCGTGCCTCGCGGATATCGGCACCGCGGGCGTGCCATGTATCCACCAGTTCGGTGAATGCCTCTCGCTCCCCGAGTCGGCATCGCACCACCGGCGGTTCGCTGTGCTTGTCCCCGGCCACCACACCTCCTTGCCGACTGTGTGCCGGGTAAGTCGGTGGTGCGGGCGAAAGGGTTCACGACCCGAGGAGTCGACGGGAGCCGTCACACGTCCGTGACTCCCCGGATCCGGCTGATCCCGGCGGTGCTCGTGACCACGACGAACGGGTTGGCGATGGCCGCGCGTTGGGCGTCGAGGTACAGCAGGCCGCGCTCGCCGACGGTGAGCTGCGGACCCTCGGCGATGGTCGCGGTCCACCCGCGCGGGAGCACGTCGTCGGTGAGCGGTGGGTCGTACAGGTCGAGGATGACCTCGATCTCGCCTCGGCCCGGCAGCGACACCGAACCACGCGTCCGCAGGATGTCCATGTGTCGAGTGTCGGTCGGGCGACTCCCGTGCGCCGGCCCGGAAGCGAACGCGCCACCCGGGGTGTGGGGGCGCGGGGGCGCGGTCAGCCCTCGCTCCGGGTGAGGATGACGGCGTAGCGGCACTCGGTGGTGCCGGTGTTGGCGAAGACGCACGGGGTGGGCTCACCCAGTTCGAGCGTGTCGCCCGCGTCGAGTTCGTGGACCGTATCGCCCTCATGGAAGGTCAGTCGGCCGTCGAGCACCCAGACGACCTGGCGGATGAAGGCGAAGGCCGCGGCCGGATAGGGCACCCGGGCGCCGGCGGGGAGGCGGATCTCGGCGATCTCCGCGGGGAAGTGTGGCCGGGTGATCTGTCGGCGGCGATACCCGGTGGCGGGATCGCGCCACTGCGTGGCGTCGGCCAGGCGCCGCACGCGACCGGCATCCTCCCGGCCTTCGTCGTTCCCGGGCACGCCGTTGTCTCCTTCCTGCTCGCCCTCTCCGGCAGTGCCTTCGGCGAGAGCGAGCAGGGAGGAGACGCTGAGTCGGAAGGCGGCGGACAGCCTGCCGAGGATGACGGCGGTCGGGTTGCTCTCGCCGCGTTCGATCCGGTTGATCATGGCGCGAGAGACGCCGGAGGCGTCGGCGAGTTGCGCGAGCGTCCAGTGGCGCCTTTCCCGTTCGGTGCGGACGCGGGCTGCGATCTGCCCCACCAGAGGATCTACTATGTTGGACATGAATCCAATATACGAGAAATCCGAGTCGGCGAGGACCCACCCCGAGATCCCGGGATCACCGACGGCGAGCCGGGAGAACCGCGTCGCGGCACCGACGGCGGGTAGAGAGGGCGTCGGATCGCTCATCCGCCCGGCTCACTCCGGCGACGTGGACGCCGTGCTCGCCATTCGCAACCACGCGATCGAGCATTCGACGGCGCTGTGGACCGAGACGCAGCAGTCCCGCGCCGAGGGGGTCGCGTGGCTGGACGCGCACCTGGATCGCGGCTCGGCGTTCGTGGCCGAGGACGAGGGGGAGGTCGCGGGCTTCGCGGTCTACGGTCCGTGGCGAGGACTGGACGGGTATCGCCATACGGTGGAGAACTCGGTTTACGTCCGCGAAGGTCGGCACGGGCGCGGCATCGGTTCCGCGCTGATGACCACCCTCGTCCGCTCGGCAGGTTGCGCCGGCCATCACGTGATGATCGCGGACATCGAGGCCGGCAACGCCGCGTCGATCCGGCTGCACGAACGGTTCGGCTTTTACCACGTGGGCACGGTGCGCGAGGTCGGCACCAAGTTCGGCCGGTGGCTCGACCTGACGATCATGCGCCTGCCACTGACCTGAGCCGCCGAGGTGGTGCCGCCCCGGTCGATCAGGCTCCGCGGGAAAGGCGGGAAGGGACTTTTTCCCAGGCGGGCGAGCGGGGGCGGCACCATGCACGGCGAGGACAGGGTCGGGCGGGCGGCCGTCACCACCGGGCCGGTACGCAGCCCCAGTGGTCGGCCGGGAAGCCGCCGAGGAGCGAGCGCCCGCGTCGAACCCACCGCCTGCGAAGCCGGCTACGGACCCATCCTCGACGCGTCGGGCGACGGCGTGCCGCTGATGCGTGTGCAACAGCGAAGACGACGTCCGGGAAGCCTTCAGGGGCACTCGTGGAACGAGCGGGCCTCAGGGGTGAGAGGTGCGCAGAAGTCGTCGATTTGGTCGTTGACTTGGCCTGCGACGTAGCTGAGACCGGCTAGCAGGATCGCGTAGGTCACGATCGCGACGACGACTCGACCGTAGGAGGCGGCGGACGCGGCTTGGGCACGGTGCGGCCTGCGGGGAGGGTGGATCAGCGGAACCGGCGAGCCGTGGCGGTGCCGGCCCTCGACCGTACAGCGGTGCGGAACGCCGTTGTGGTCGGTGTAGGCGACGGTGGTCACGTACACGTAGTGGACGTCGTGGCCGGTGCGGTCGGGGTCGGAGCTTGCCCGGGTGCGGCGCTCGAGCCGGGTGGATACGGCGGTGCCGGTCGTACGGATGCCCGACCTGCGCAGGTAGCGGACCCGCAGGGCGATCAGGATGATGACGAACGGGCCGACGAACAGGACGAGTTGCCTCGCCGCGAGGAAGTAGTGCGGGTGCTCGCGCATGACGGGTGTCCTTCGGTGTCTACCGATGTACACCAGTACACACCGATCTGTGTCGGTGCGGGCCGGTGTGCGACCACCGGGTGTGGCCGCTCACCGGGGATGTGGTCGGGGGCGGCGAGATCTCTCCATTTTTCGAGCGCCGATTGCGTGTGCTGCGCTGTGATGCGCGATTTCCCGGACCAACGCTCTTCCGTTGCCGGATAATCGGTCGCGCGAAAGTGGAGAGATCCGCGCCCCTCGGGCCACGTTCCGGGTGACAGAGCCGCGTTGCCATAGCGGAGGGTGCCATGACACAGACCCGACCGGACCTGCCCGGAGACCTGCCGTCGGATCGGCGGCCGTCGGAGCTTCCCCAGGTCCCCGACGAACCGGCCGTGCCGCCGGCCGAGCACACCGAGTCGCCGGGCACTGAGCCTGGTTCGGCCGGGAGTTCGGTCTCGGGCTCGGGTCCGAAACCGGATCCGAGCCCGGGGTCGGACGTGGATTCGGGCGGGGATTCGGAGTTGGACCCGGGTTCCGATGGGGACCCAGGCGCGGATGCGGATGCGGACACGGAAGTGGGTTCGGATCCAGGTGCGGACGACACGTGGCAGCGGTTGCGGGACGGTGACGAGGCCGCCCGGATCGCGTTGTACAAGCGTCACCGGGACGTGTTGGTCCGCTGGTTCCGGGCGAATCTGCCCTCGGCGGCCGAGGCCGACGACTTCGTCAGCGAGGTGTTCGTCCGCGCGCTCGACGGCATCGCCCGCGACCTGAAGCCGCAGCGGGGCGTCGACCGGTGGTTGTGGGGCATCGCCAGAAACCTGTGGAAGGCGGAGTTGACGGCGCGGCGGCGTGCCGCCGGCCGGCCCGTCGAGGAGGATGCCGCGCCGGACGTGCAGAACGCGGTCGCCTCGGGGGCGGTCACGGTCGGCACCGATCTCGGCCACGCGTACGGCAAGACCCAGGCGTTCGCCGCGCTCTACACCGCCACCGACGCGTTGTCGAAGACCCAACGCGCGGTGGTGAGCGCACACTTGGACCACACGCTCGCCGAGATGCGGTTGGTCAGGGGCGCCGAGCTCGCCGCCCATCTGGGGTGGCCACGCGTCAAAGTCGACCGCGAACTCAGCCGCGGCCTGAAGAAGGTGCGCGAGCGGGTGGGGTTGTTGGCGGCGGCGCGCTCGGTGCGCTCCTGCTCCGAGGCCGCCCAAGTGCCGGGGCTCGCACGGTTGTTCGTTGCCGAGGAGGCCGGATCCGCGCTGGTTCCGACCCGCGCGGAGTATCGCGCGCTCGGGACGCACGCGAAGACGTGTGGGCGCTGCTCCGCCGTGGCCAGGGACGCCGTCCTGCAACGCACCTGGGTGCTCGGCCCGGGCCTGGCGTTGGCGGCGGCCCGACAGGGCACGGACGAGGACGAGCGGCGCCGTGCGGCGGTGGCCTGGTGGACGGGTCGTCCCGCCGCGGCCGAAGCCGCGCCCGCGACCACTGCCGAGACGGCCACTGCCGAGGCCGCATCGATGGCACCCGGCGTGACCCCCGAGGTGGTCGCTTCCGCCGCCGCCGCGGCGCCCGCACCGGCCGATCCGGGCCGGTTCGGTGAGATCGGGCGGATCGTACGCCCGGCCCTGGAGGCCGTCGCCCGGCCGCTGGTCACCGGCACGCGCGCCGTACGCGACGCGGTCCTGCAGCAGTTGTTGCGTGTTCCCGGCGTCGCCCCGGCGGTGAGCACCGCCTCCCGGCTCGCCACCGACAACCCCATGGCGGTCCGCGTCGGCGGCACGGTCGTCGCCCTGGTCGCGGCGGCCGCCCTGACGTTGTTGGCCGTCGCGCCCGACGCCGCGCACACGCGGTCCGCCCGGCCGTCCCCCGGCTCTTCGGCGACCCCCGGCGGAGCGGGTCCGGATCCGGCGGCGAGCCCGGCGGCGGACGGCATTCCACCAGCGAGTCCCGCCCCGACGGATGCCTCCGCGCCACCGCTTCCCGGCGACACCTCAGCGCCCGGTGGCGCGACGCCCCCCGGCGATGCGGACACCGGCGCCGGTCGGCCGGGCGCGGTTCCCGGCGAAGCCGGTTCCGGCCCCGGCCCCGACCAAGGCCGTGCGGGCAACACGCCGGGGACGGGCGGCCGAGCCGGCACCGGCGGCAGCACACCGGGCGGCGGTGGCGACGGCGCGAGCAGCGGTCCGGTTCCGGCGGCCTGGGGCTTTTGGCAGGTTCGCTACGCCGACGATCCGATCGGCAGCACGCGCGAACTGTCGCCGTCCCCGCAACGCCCGGACAGCCACGAGCCGAACTGGACCTACGGCGCGTGGCGGCTCGGCAACCCGCCCGTCGTCAAGACGGTACGGGTCACGCACACCGACGTCGGCCGGCATGTGGTGATCCTCCCGGACAGCGGCGCGCCCGGCGGCATCGCCCAGGTCGGGGTGTCCGACTACGCCGCGAACGGCGTGTCCTGCCAGCCCGTCCGATGGTGGCCGGACGGTACCGACGAGAGGATCGAGGTCGCCTGCTTCAACCGCGCCGGCAATCCCGCCGACGTCCCGTTCACCGGCCTGTTCCTCGCCGGCGACCGCAACGGCCCGTACGGCCAGACGGGTTCGCGCGGCTACGTGCACGCCGGCGACCCGACCGCCGCGCGCCAACTCCCCGCCGCGGCGTCCCGGCAGAACACCGGCCCGGTGGCCCGTACCGGCACCGGGCGCTACGCGGTGGCGGTCGCGGCGGACACGGAGTCCGTGCAGGTCTCGCCGATCGGGACGGCGCCCCGGCACTGCGCGGTCGCCGGCCTGTCCGCCGGCACCGCGTCGGTGGCCTGCACCACGCACACCGGCGCGCCGGCCGACACCGCCTTCGTCCTGAGCCACACCGGCCGACAGAGCATGCTCGACGACGGTCGGGTCCCGCACGCGGTGCAACTGACCGTCGCCGACGCACCCGGCGCCGGCGCGCCGACGATCACCCGGTCGTGGATGTCCCGGCCGGGTTCGGCGACCGTGACGCGCACCGCGACCGGCCGCTACACGCTGCGCCTGTCGGTCGGCTACCTGACCAGCTACGCCCACCTGACGGCCACCGGCGGCGGGTACTGCACTACGGTGCTGCGCAACGACTACGGCGCCAAGGACGACGTCCTCATGTACCTGGCCTGCTACACCCCGACCGGCGCACCGGCCGACAACGGATTCCAGCTCGCCTACACGACCGCGTCGCCGCACTACCCGTAGTGTGGCGATCCCGTTCGCCCGGACAAGATCGCCACGCCCGACCGCGCGGAGCCGCTACGCGTCGGGCACGACGCGCAGGGTGCAGCTCAGCAGTGTGGGTGCCGCCGGATCGCTCACCAGGGGCCGGGAGACGCGGGCGGTCTCCACGCAGACGAACTCCCGATGGCCGTCGTCGGGTACGTCGGCCATGGAGCGCGCGAGGTCGGCGCCGGGGTTCCACACGACCACGTCGCTGTGTCCGTCGTGGCGCACCTCGACGACGCGCTTGCCCGCCGGGTCCTGGACCAGGCTCACGTCGCCGGGTCGGGTGTAGACGCGGTCGACGCGTTCGTGGAAGGCGATCCCGTCCGGTTCCGGAGCCGGGTTCGAGTCCACCGGCGGGTCGGGGACCTTGTCGACGTACGGGCCGTCCACGCCGGTGACCCGCGCCTCGTCGAGCTCGCCGACCCGCAGGTAGGTGTGCAGTGCGGCGGTGCTCTCGAAGTCGCCCCGGGCCTCCAGTTCGATCCGGCACTCGCGACCCAGCGTGAACCGGGCGAACACCTCGAACTCGTGCGGCCAGTACGCCCGCGACTGCTCGCTCGCGCGCAGCACCAGGCTCAGCCGCACCGTGTCGTCGTCCTCGCGCGCGTCGAGCAGCGTCCACGGCAGCACCCGGGCGAAGCCGTGGTTCGGCCGACCGGCCGGGCCGAACCACGGCCAGCAGATCGGCACCCCGCCGCGCACGGCACGCCCCTCCGCGAACTCGGTGGCCTCGCTCAGCCACAACACCGGTTCCTCGCCCGTCGGCTGCCAGGACAGGAGTTGGGCGCCCTGGAGGGTGACCGCGGCGCGTACCCGCGGGTGGGTCACCACGACCACCGGTAGCGCACCGACCCGACGCAGCGTGATGTGGGCGTCCAGCCGCCGGACGACGGGAAGGGCGAATACGTCTTCGGGCACGTCAAGGCCTCTCGCGTTCGTCGGGGCGCCGTCGCGCACTGAACCCGCCACGATGCCACAACCGCGTACGCGCGACGGAATCACCCACGACATCCGCGGGTTCACCGCGCCGCCGGCCGCGCGAGCCGGGACGGGGCACGATTTTCGTGGCAGCCGACCACAGGCCGCCGCACGCCCGCGCTTCATCTCGCGCGGCACGCTTCTCGTGGCAGCCCGCCACAGGCCGCCCCACGTCCACGCTCCATCTCCCGCCGGGCTGCGCGAGCAGCGACCGTGTGCTGGACTCCTCGGCATGGAGGACCGCTACCGGTCGCCGGTGGACGCGGCAACGAGTGACGTGACGAGCGGGGTTCGTGGTTCGCGACATGTGCGAGTCGGCGTTCTGCGGGCAGATGACCATCGGACGAGGGAAGAAGGGGGACGGCGGAGCGTGTGGACGAAACGTCGAGGGGCGGGGAGCACCACCGTCGAGGGGCGCGGCTTTCGTGGTGCGGCGGTCGCGGTCGGAGTCGTCGCGGTGGCGGTGGTCGCGTGCCTCCTGTCGGCCGCGTGCTCGACGCGGGAGCGCATCTGTAGGTCGGGCGAGTATCCGGTGAAGGCGGTCGGCAACAGCACCGGCCGAACCTGCGTGCCCAACGGTCGTGAGCCGGAGCCGGGCTGGGTCCGTTACCCCGAGGGCAAGGTGCCCCGATATCTCGACGACAAGTGGGACAAGCACTGGTCCACGACCGTCTTCGACGCCGACGGCAATATCGTCGCGGGCTGACCCGCGTCGGCGCCGTTCCGGCGTGGGCGCGTCGTTGCGGGGTCGAGGTCGCGCGGAGCGGTGACCGGTCGAGCGGCTTGTGCCCCCGGTGTTTTCCCGGCGGTTGCCCCGCGCGGACGCGGTGAGCGCTTGTCCCGAAGGCGACCGACCCTGCGGGACCTCATGGCCCTCGCCGGCCTGCTCGCCTCGGACGCACCGTTCGACAGGCGACGAAGGCGCGACCGGCGGGGAGCGGGCCAACGGGACCGGGCCGGGCCGAACCGCTCACCCGACCTCGGCGGACTCTCGAACGGTCGTGCCTTCGAGCCTCGCGAACACCCCCGCGAGAGCGACGTCGAGGCGACGGAGCCAATCCCGCGCACTGCCGCGCACGCGGGGGTGCTCCGCGCGAAACGCCGCCCAGTCGGTCTCCGCGACCTTGACCGCGTGCGACCCGAACGCACTGCTCGCGGTCGCGGTACGCAACGTGTGGGTGCGCAGCACCTGTCGCAGGAGCGGTACGGAGAGCGCGGTGCGGGTGTCCTCGGCCAGGAGCACGGCATCGTGGAGGTCCTTGCCGCGAGAACTGGCGCCGTCGGCGCCGTCGGCGTACAGCCACAACAGCTTCCAGGCCAGGGACAACTCCCGACTCGCCGTGCGCATCAGAGTGGGCGCGGCACCGTCGGCGCGCGGCACCAGGGTCCACACCGGAGGTCGGTGGAGCGTTTCGTCGAAGGCGAAGTCCAACTGTGCCGCACCGGAGCCCAGTCCCGCCGCGCGCCACGGGACCAGGACGCGGATCCCGCCGGACTCGGATCCGTCATAGGCGTACGACCAGGTGCTGTCGCGGTTCACGCCGCTCGCGTCCAGGGCGATTCCCGGTGCCGCCATCGGGCGGCTCCGCACCCGGTCGACCAGGTCGTGGTAGTCGGGGACGAGTTCCGGCGGGTCCGGGTCCGGGTCCCAGCGCAGCCCGTCGGGGGGAACCCTCGGCCGCAGTCCGCGCATCTCGAACTCTTCCTCACCGTCCGTCCAGATCTCGTACCGGGCCGCGCCGTTCGCCGCCTCGGGCCACTGCTGGACGACCTCGGTGCGCGCCACGAAGGGGTACGGATCCAACGCGTCCACTCGGGCGGGCGGCGCCGTCATCACGACGAAATCCAAGTCGGCCGGCTCACGCGCCCGGTCGCCCACCCACGCGGGCATCACCATGCTGCCGCGCAGGACCAGGCTCTCGCTCCACGGGGCGTCCGCGATCAGACTCAGCAGGTGGTCCAGGACGGCACGCCGGGCCACGCTCTTCCGGTTTGCCCGCACGGCTCCTCCGTTCACCGTCGTCCCGACCTCGACAGACCGCCGAGACGTGCACGGCCGAGGCCGGGAGGCCCTGCCTACCACGCTCCTCGGACACCCACGCGCGGCCCCCGGCAGGCCGTCGGACCGGACGAGGAACCGCCCGCGTCGCCGACGCGGGGCCACCGGGCCGGCGACGTGCCTGTCGGAGATCGTTAGTACCTTCATCTCCGTCCCGCCGACCTCTCGGCGCGGAATCCCCCTCGGTGTAAAGGAGATGGTGTGTCCTCAGCCACGGAAGTGTGGGAGGGCGCGAGCGCGGCCCGGGTGATACCACCCGCCCGGCCGCGCAGGCTCGCCAAGGTCCCGTTCGTCGAACTGGCCGACGGACGCCTGCAAGGCGTGGTGTCCAGCGGCTCGGACATCGGACGCGTCTACGTCTCGTCGGTCGCGGCCGGCACGTACGCCTTCGCGTGCAGTACCAACAACAACCGGGCGTGCGGAGGCGCCCGGGGCTCGTTCTGCAAGCACATCGAGGCACTGGTCGTCGAGTCGGTGGTGCAGTACGGCGCCGAGCGTGTGGCCCGCTACCTGCGGGTCGAGCCGGTGAACGGCAAGCCGAACGCGCAGAGCATCCTGGCCGACATGCGCGTCACCCGCCCGGCGCAGGCCGCCGCCACGGCCGCCGCACCCGTCTTCAGCCGGTTCCTGCGCCACCTGACCTACCTCGAACTCGCGGCGACCACCACGCCGTTGCCCGAGATGCAGTGGTTCCCGCCGACCAGGGCGGTGGCCTGATGCGGGTCGACCTGCTCGCCGAACCCATCGCCGGGCTCGACGAGGCGCTCGCGGTCGTCGAGGCCTTCGACCGCACCCTCGTCGGCGGCCTGCTGCGACCGCAGCCCGCCCACGCCGGCGCGCTGACCGAACTGGCCGCCGCCGTCGCCGGGACACCCCTGGCCTCCCGGGTCGCCGAAGCGGCCGAGAAGGCGCTCGCCGGCGCCGCGAGCGAGGACCACCTCGTCGTCCTCGCCGCCGCCCGCGCCGCGTTGCTCGGAGCCATCCACGACGCGCTCACCACCCGCGTCGACGAGGCGACCGGCCGCACCCGTACCCGGGACGCCGACGCGGTGCCGGACCAGCCGGCCGCGGTCAACCTGCTTGCCGCCGCCCGCTCCTGGCTCGCCGATCTCGCCCGCGCCGGATGGCAGGGCATCGACCACGACCTGGTCTCCGGGTCGGCACAGGTCGTCTTCGCGATGCTCCCCGACCCGTCACTGCGGCGCCTGGCCACGCTCCTGGACGGCTTCGCCGCCGAACTGGCCGCCTCCTGCCCGGGCGCGGCCCTGGACCGCTTCCCGGTGCGTCGCTGGGCCGATCTGTGGGCCCGCGCGATGTTGCTGACCGTGCCCGGCGCCGCCGCCGCGCCCGCGACCGACACCGTCACCGGCCGACTGCTGCCGCTGGGCGTCGACCTGCACGAGCACGCGACCGCCGCGCAGGCCCAGGTACACGCGGTGTTCGAGCCCGCCGACGGTGGCCCCGCACGCCTGGTGCGGGCGAGCGTCTCGGTTCCCAAGCCGGACACGGTCGTGGGAGTCGGTGTGTGGCAACTGCTGCGCCCGCACCTGTCCCTGCTGGCGGTCGCCGGCGAAGGCCGCTCGATGCACCTGGAGAACATGCCGATCACCGTCGACGGCGACCTGATCTGGGCCGACGAGCACGCCCGCGCCGGCGAACCCGCCGACGCCTTCGCCACCGCCCGGGTCGCCCTGCCCACCGCCGAAGCCGCGGCCGGCGCGCCGCCGGCCAGGCATCCGGCGGGCATCGCGATCCCGGTGTTCCTGGAGAACTACACCGTCGATCGGGACGCGGAGGCATTGGCGTTGGCCCTCGCGGGGCACCGCCTCGCCGTCGACGTCGACCGCATCCCGACCGCCGGCCCGCTCACCCCCGAGGCGGTCGCCACGTCCGGTGCGTGCATCGGGCTGCTGCGCTGGGACGCCGGCGGCTTCCGCGTGCAACCGCTCGCCGTGGAGACCACGGTCAAGAAGAAGACCTCGGTCGTGCACGCCGGGGCCTGGGCCGGCGGCACCGACGACAAGTCGGCGGCCAAGGCCGAGAAGGCGGCCACCGAGGCCGTGGCGGTGCTGCGTGAGCGCGCCGGAAAGCTGCTGCGCACATGAGCGAGCCGCAGACCGAACCCACCCCCGCACCGGATTCGGACGAGAACCGCCGCCAAGTCCTGTACTGGCGACTGCTGGCGCGTCTGTTCGACCACGAGGAGCAGGCTTCGCTGGAATCGGCGAGCCTGGCCGTCGTCGAGGACATCGGCCTGCCGAGCGCGCTGCTGGATCCACAGGCGTCCGTGGACGCCATCGTGCAGCGCCACCCGGACCTGGCCGCCGAGTTCGAGGGCCTGATGGTGCCCGAGCCCGACGAGGACGGGCGTGATCGCGCCGCCGAGGTGCGGCGCGCGGCGCTGGTGTCCAAGGTGCTGCTCAACGTGCTGGGCACCGGATCCGGCACGGTCAGCGCCGAGCGACTCTCCCGCTGGCAGTCCGACGCGGGTTGGCTGGAGCGCACGTTGGGCTGCAAGCCCGGCGAGTTGCGCGGCGGCCGACCCGGCCCGGGCGCGGGTGCCGGTCGCGGTGTGTCCCCGACCGGGACCGGCGGCCGGAGCGGCACCCCCGACCTCGGCAACCTGATCCCCACGATCGGCCCCGAACTCGCGGACATCGAAGCGGACCTGGTCAAGCGCATGCACCTGCGCGAGGTGCTCGCCGACCCCGCGCTCGCGGCCCGACTGACCCCCAGCATGTCGCTGATCGAGCAGTTGCTCCGGGACAAGGACAACCTGTCCGGTGTCGCTCTGGCCAGTGCCAAGGACCTGATCCGCCGCTTCGTCGACGAGGTCGCCGAGGTGCTGCGCACGCAGGTGGCCAAGGCGAGCGTCGGGACGCTGGACCGCTCGATCCCGCCCAAGCGGGTGTTCCGCAACCTCGACATCGACCGCACCATCTGGAAGAACCTCACCAACTGGAGCCCGGAGGAGGAACGGCTCTACGTCGACCGGCTCTTCTACCGGCACACCGTCCGCAAGACCACGCCCACCCGCCTGATCGTGGTCGTGGACCAATCCGGCTCGATGGTCGACTCGATGGTCAACTGCACCATCCTGGCCTCCATCTTCGCCGGACTGCCCAAGGTGGACGTGCACCTGATCGCGTACGACACGCGCGCGGTCGACCTGACGCCGTGGGTGCACGACCCCTTCGAGACGCTGCTGCGCACCCAACTCGGCGGCGGCACCGACGGCACGGTGGCCATGGCACTGGCCCAGCCCAAGATCGCCGAACCGCGCAACACCGTGGTCGTGTGGATCTCCGACTTCTACGAATGGCACACCGATCGGCTGTTCGAGAGCATGGCCGCCGTGCACCGCTCCGGGGCCAAGTTCATCCCGGTCGGCTCGGTGACCAGTTCCGGCCGCGGCAGCGTGAACCCCTGGTTCCGCGAGCGCTTCAAGGACCTCGGTACACCGGTGATCTCCGGCCACATCCGCAAGCTCGTCCACGAACTCAAGACCTTCCTCGCCTAGAAAGGCCACGAAATGTCCGACCTGCTGCGCGCCCCCGCCGAAATCAAGTACGCCGAGGAACTGGACTGGCTCGAGTCGATCGACGACGGCCCCAAGCCCTTCAGTTGGCGGCTGTCCCCCAAGATGGTCCGCCTGTTCGTGCTGGGCTCCGAGCGCTCCGACGGCCTGGATCGCGAGATCGCACAGAAGTGGTTCGGGGACCGCTCCATCGTGGAGCGAGCCATCGTCACCCTGGCCTCCGACCGAGGTCTGCTGCTGATCGGCGACCCCGGCACCGGCAAGAGCTGGCTGGCCGAACTGCTGGCCGCCGCCATCTGCCGCAACTCCACCCTGGTCGTCCAGGGCACGGCCGGCACCACCGAGGACCACATCAAGTACTCGTGGAACGTGTCCATGGTGATCGCCAAGGGCCAGTCCCGGGAATCGATGATCCCCTCGCCGATCATGACCGCGATGGAAAGCGGTGCGATCGGCCGCTTCGAGGAACTGACCCGCTCCACCAGCGACGTGCAGGACGCGCTCATCTCCATCCTGTCGGAGAAGTACGTCTCCGTTCCCGAACTCGACAGCGACAGCATCGTCTTCGCCAAGCCCGGGTTCTCCATCATCGCCACCGCCAACAGCCGTGACCGGGGCGTCAACGACCTCTCCTCCGCGCTCAAGCGCCGGTTCAACTTCGTGCGCATCCCGGTGGTGACCAACAAGAAGAGCGAGGCGGAGATCGTCCGCTTCCGCACCGAGGAACTGCTGCGCCGGCACCGGATCGAACTGGACGTGCCGCCCACGCTGCTGGACGTGCTGCTCCAGAGCTTCGCCGACCTGCGCGCCGCGGCGGCCGCGGCCGGCAGCGACGACGAGAAGCTGGAGTCGTCGTTGTCCACCGCCGAACAGATCGGCGTCCTGGAGGACGCCATCCTGCACAGCAACTTCTTCGGCGAGCGCGCGCTGACCGCGCACACCCTCGCCTCCTCGCTCGTCGGCTCGCTGGCCCGGCGCGAGCCGGAGGACCTGGCCATCATGAACAAGTACCTGCACGGCGTCGTCGAGCCGCGCGGGAAGGAAGAGGGCGGGCTCTGGCCGGAGTTCCTGGAGGGCGGTCGCCACGCGATCGCCGGCCTGTCATGAGCGGCCCGAACGAGGGCGCGTTCGACGCCCTGCGCGGCCAACTCGAGCAAGCCGCAGCGACGTTCGCCGACGGGCCGGACGCGCTCAAGGAGATCCTGCTGGGCATCGTCGACGACGTGGACCGCGCGGTGCGCGAACCACTGGAGATCTTCCCGGTCTGCCACCACTCGCCCGCCTCGGCGATCGCCATGGCGCGCAGGCTGCGCGAGAAGCGGCCGAAGGTGGTGTACCTGGAACTGTGCGAGGACATGGCGCCGCTGCTGACCGAGCTGCGCAACTGCACCCTCCCGGTCGCGGTGCAGTCCTTCGCCGCCGAGATCGAGGGCTTCCCGGCCGAGTGGGCACCACTGTCGGTGGTCGCGCCGATCACCGAGGCGTCCGCCGAATACCAGGCGATCGCCTACACGTTGGACACCCCCGGCACCGAACTGGTCCTGGTCGACCGCTCCTCGGACCACGTCTTCCAGTGGGAACCGCGCGGCACCAAGTCCGCCGAACCGGCCGACCCGGACGCGGCGCCGGCCGACGAGGAGAGCGCGCTGCACGGCGACGCCGTCGGCCTGGAGATCGGTGACCTGCGCCCGCGCTTCGCCGAACTGGAGGAGCACCTGCTGCGCCACGGCCGGGTGCGGCACTGGTCGGAATGGTGGCACCAGTACGTCGAACTGCCGCTCGGCGACTGCGACCACGACACCTACCGGCAGGTCATGCTGCTGATCGGCAGCCTGTTCCGGCGGCTGGCCCCCGGCGATCCGCAACGGGTGCGGGTGGACGAGGACCGCGAACGCTACATGTGGACCCGGACCCGCGAACACCTCGCCGCGACCGGCACCGATCCGGCGGACTGCCTCTACGTCTGCGGCGCGTTCCACGCGGCCTCGCGGGTCGCCGAGTTCGGCGTGCACGGCGCCGATACGTTCGAGATCACCCCGCGCACCGCGACCACGTGGCAACACGGCCTGATCCCGTCCAGCCACGCCGCGATCGAGGCGCAGTTCGGCCTCGCGGCAGGGTCCGTGTCGATCGCCGCGACGGTGTGGGCGAAGAACCTCTCGCGCACCGGCGTGGCACCGTTCCGGCTCACCGGACAGGCGGGCGCGAAGAAGACCGCGAAGCCCAAGAAGAGCGCCGCACGGGCGACCGCGTCGACGGCGGTCGTCCCGGCGGCCTCCGGGCCGAGCGATCCGCTTCCGGCGGCCGATCGGCTGACCGGCTTCCTCGGCCGGCCGCCCGTGCTGGACCGCCTGGACGAGGCCGAACTGCTCGGCTGGTCGGTGGACGTGGTCCGCGCCGCACGGCGCAACGGCTACCTCGCCTCGACCGCGGACGCCATCTCGGTGTTCGAGACCTCGATCCTGCTCGCCGGGATGCGTGACCGGGCCAAGCCCACGCCGTACGACTTCCAGGACGCGGCGGTCACCTGCATCGAGAAGGACAGCGTGCCGGGCCGCCGCGACGTGCGCCGCATCGTCGAGATCATGATGGGCGGCGACCGGATCGGCAAGGTCGGCTACGACGCGTTGCCGCCGCTGGCCCGCGACGTGCACGACCGGCTCGCCCCGCTGCAGCTGAACCTGGAACAGCGGGGCGTACGCAGGGCGTTGCTGGACATCGCGGCCCGGCCGGAACTGGAGCGGTGCGCCGATGTGTTGTGGATGCTCCGCTACCTGATGCCACCCGGCGCGGCCCGCCCGATCATGGGCGAACGCCGACTCGGCGAACGACCGATCCAGGAATCGTGGGACCTGTCGCTGGGCACCCACCAGCGCGCCCTGATCGAACTCGGCTACGAGGGCGTCAGCATCGAACAGGTGCTGGAGCAGCGGCTGCGCCGGACGGCGTACGGCCCGCACGCGACCGCGGCGACCGTCCTGGAGGCGGTCGAGGACGCCACGCTGTACCTGCGTGGCCGCCGCCTGGCCGACGAGTTGGGTACCCGCGCGCTGGAAGTCCTGGCGACCGAACGCAGCGTCGACGGGGCACCGGAAGTATTGCGCCGGGTAAGGCGGTTGCTCGCCTACTACCGGACGAGTGAACCGGTGCTCCCGGCGTGGATCGAGTCGTTCGTCAAGACCGGGTACGCGCACTACTGCACCCTGTTGCCGACGGCGTTCACCGACGAGGACGCCGGCGTGCGTCAGGTCGCGGCGATGCTGGGCTTCCTGTTCAGCATGGAGACCCTGGCGCTGTCGCTGGGCTGCGACCGCACCCAACTGGAGTTGGCGGTCGGGCAGTCGCACCCCGAGGAGCCCGCGAAGGTGGCGTTGTTGTGGGCGGCGCAGGTGCAGTTGGGCGTGCTCTCGCGCGCGGACCTGCGTGCGCGGTGCGACGACATGCTCGACAACCCGATGGTGCTGCCCGCCTATCCGCACTACCTCAGTGGCTTCGTGCACGCGCTGGAGCCGGTGCCCGGGCTGACCGACTTCGTGGTGGAGGCGGTGTCGAACGCCTTCGCCCGACTGCCCGACCCGTTGCTGCTTCCGTGGTTGCCGACGCTGATCGGTACGTTGCGATCCGGCGGCGCCGAGTTGGCGCCGCTGCTGATCCGCGAGGCGGGACGGATCTTCCCGGGTCGGCTGCGGGCACTGGACGAGTGGGTGCCGCCGTGGCTTGCGCCATCGGTGCCGCCGGCCCGGTTCTCGGCGCGGCGTGGAGGCGGCGCCGGCGGCCTCGCGCTGCTCACCGCGCACCCCGCCACGTGTGATGCGGTGGCACGGTTGCTGGGCTGCGACGATCCGTGGGAGGCAGCGGAACAGGGTGCGCCGGGTGCGGTGTTGGTCGACCGCCACCCGGACGCGGCGACGGCCCTGGCCGTGCTGCTCGACGGCTCGTGAACCCGACCCGGGCGGCGGCGCGCGTCGCGAAGTCGCCGCCCGGGTCTGCCGTCGGAGAGCGGGCTCAGCGGGCGCAGAACTTGCGTTCGGCGGCCTTGGGGTCGGGCGGGATGGTCAGGGTAGCGCGGTCGAAGGATCCGGTGAGGTTGCGCAGGAAGCGGCCGGGCGACATGGGCTCGGTACTCGATCGCAGGAGTTCCTTCAGGTCACCGCAGTCCAGCGCCGCCCGGGCCGCGCGGATGTCCTCGATCGGGACCACATGCGCGGGAATCCGGGCCCACGCGGCGGGATCGACGTACAGGGCGATGTTCCAGGCGAGCGGGAGGAGTTTCTCGTGCCCGGCGGCCACGTGCTCGGTCTGTTCGATGTGCGCGCCCACCGTGTTGCCCAGACCCCACACGTCGACCACGATCCCGCGCAGCGGGGTGACCACGCCACCGACACCGAGCCGCCCCATGACTACCCCCTCCCTCGCCGGCAGGTCGGCGCGCAAGGGAAGCGGCGGCAACGCGGCGGCGTCGGCAAGGTAGTTGCCGTCCGGCACGAGCATGCGCCTGCCGTCGGCGTCCATCCGGAACAGTTCCGCGCGCAGTCCCGGCAGCGTCGCGCTGTGCGCGTGCGACGTGGTGGGGTTCGGGGTGCGGGTCCAGTTCACGTACACCATACGTTCGTTCCAGGTCTGGTACACACCGGCCCGGGGACCGTCCGTGGTCACCAGACCGGAGCGCAGAGCGAAGCCGCACCACGTGGCCCAGACCGGGACCAGGACGACCAGGACCCCCACGCGCCGGTCGACGGGAACCAGCAGGATCGGCAGCAGGGCGAGCATCAGCACCGGCAACCACATCCGCCCGTGCATGAAGTCCCCGCCGACCCGGAGCACGTACAGGCCCTGCACCGCCGCGGCGACGACCGGCGCCGCGCCGAGGATCCAGGTACGTCGCTCGCGCGGGCCGCGCCGGACCAGGAGCGCGGCGACGAGCAGCAGCACCAACACGGCCGGAATCCACAACCGGTAGGGATCGGCGAAGTCGACGAGGTAGTCGAAACCGCGCCCCCACAACTGCCGGGTCGCACTCTTGGTGACGGCGGGCATCGGGTAGGGCAGGCCGTAGTAGCCCATCCGGAAGACCTGATACAGACCGGGCAACAGGCCGGCGCACACGCATACCGCGAGCGTGGCCCGCCGGGGCAACCGTGTCGCCATCGCCATGGCGACCAGGAACACGAGCGAGGTCGCCGCCAGTTCGGGGCGGATCAGCGGACCGAGTCCGAACACCACCGCGATCCCCAGGACCCGCCCGGTCGTCGCGGCGTTCGGGCCGCATGTGACGAGCAACCGCCAGGAGAGCCCGATCCAGGCCGTCGCCAGTCCGGTTTCCAGTCCCGACGTGGCGAAGTCCCAGACCGGGGGCAGCGCGACGAACACCAGCGCACCGGCCGGGACCAGGTACCGTCCGGTCTCGGCGCGCAGGAAACGGCGGGTGCCCGCGAGGGCGAGCCACACCCCGGCGATCGACAACACGAGCCCGGCGTACACGGCGGTCCGGGCCGGGTCGCCCGGCGTGAGCAGGGCCGGCAGCGCCAGCAGCCACTGCCACAGGGTGCCCGTCGAGGTCTCCACCCGCTCGCCGGGGCTGTACACGGGACCGTTGCCGGCGGCGATCTCCCGGGCCGCGCGCACGTAGATCAGACCGTCGTCGGTGATCCACCGACGGTGCCACCCCATCACCGCCACCACCAGCAGGGGCAGGGCGATGGCGAGTCGGTCCGCGATCCGGAACCGGCGCCCGGTATGCGGGTCCTCGCGGGCGGGCTCGGTCGGCACGGCGGAGGCCCGGGCGGTGTCGGACATATGGATGGGCATGGTGGCGCGGTTCATGTCGTCCTTGCGTTCCGGTGCGGTGGGCGGGGCGGCCGGCGGGGCGGTGTCGCGCCCGCCGAGGGTGCGGGCCATGCCGCTTACGGTCGCCGGTGGGAAGTGGTCGAGGGTGAGCGCGATCCGGTGACCTCGGCCACCGGGTCGCCGGGCATGATGTCGACTATGTCGCGCTTCAGCATGGTCGTTTCCCACATCACCGTCCCGTTCGGGTGATTTTCGCCGGGCGTCGCGAGCACGCCCCGCGTGCCCAGGAAGACCCGGCTGTCCCTTTCGAAGACCAGTTCCCCGCGTATGTTGGTGACCGGATCGGTACGGTTCAGCCCGATCCCACGCCGGCCGCGTCCGTCCACCGCGTCGGCGACGGCCACCACGCCCGGCGTACGGGCCGCCACCTCGTACAGCGCCTCGGCGATTCCCGGCGGCAGCACACCTTGGTCGAGGATGTTCCGGATCTCGTCGAAGACGGCCTGATCCGGATCGACCCTGCCGCCCCCGGGCCACGCGTCGCGCCCGCGAAGCGCCGCCGACACCGCCTCCGGGGTCGCGGGCAGCGCGGCCAACTCCGCGTAGTTCCACCGCATCGGCCGATCGTTGAGGACCAACCCGGAGACGGGGGAGCCGGGTTCGTCCAGGAACCACCGACGACCGTCCTGGGCGAACCACTCCTTGCGGGCATGCGGCGGGATCTCCACCGGAACCCCGTCGACAGCGGACCACGAGGACGTTTCGAGTTCGACGTACAGGACCTGCCCGGGCCGTGGCACCGCGGACGCGTCGGGCGCGGCGGCGGTCTGCGCGGGCCGCCGGGTCGTGGGGTCCGGCGCCGCGACCAGGAACACGGCGGCGGCCACGGCGCCGACCGCGACCATCGCGCCGATCGGCGCCAACAGCCGCCGGGCACGTCGGCGGGGCGCGGCCGTGCGCGCGGCGTCGGCGGTGATCGCGCGCATCAGGTGTTCCTCGAGCAGCCGTTGCCGAGCGGGGGTCGGCCGGGCATCCCCGACCAGGGCGCGCTCGGTCGGGTCGCCGGCCGGTCGGGCGCGGTCGGTCGAGACGGACTCGGTGGACTCGCCGGACATGGTGGGCTCTTCGGGTGCGGGCACGTCGTACTTCATCGGGTCGGCTCCCGGAGGATCGTCGGAACGGGCGCGGGACGTGCGGCGGTGGCGACGCGGGAGAGGAAGGGGGCCCGGACGGACCGAAGTTCCTCGTCGGCCAAGGCGCGCAACCTGACCCGGGCCCGGGACAGGCGGGAGCGTACGGTCCCCACCGGCAGGCCCAACGCGTGCGCGGCCTCGGCGTAGGTCAGTTCCGAACACACGCACAACAGGAAGACCTCGCGGTCGGTGCGCCGGAGCCGGCCCAGCGCGGCACGCGCGGCGGCCAATCGTTCGCCGTCGTCGATGCGGGTGACGACCGCGTCGGCGATGTCGGGAACGACCGTGTGCGCGGGCGACCTTGCCATCGCGTGTCGATGTCTTCGCGCGGCCCGATTACGGTTGCGCAGCACGTTGATCGCGATGCCCATCAACCAGGGACGCGGGGTTTCGCCCTCGTCCCGCAATCGCTCACGCAGCCGCCACGCCTCCAGGAACGTGAGCGAGACGACGTCCTCGGACGCCGCCCAGTCCCCGGTGACGCGGTAGGCGTGCGCGTACACCACCCGGTGGTGGTCCTGGTACAACTCGCGAAAGGCGACCGGATCGCCGGCGCGGATCGCCGCGTGCGTCGAATGGTTCACATGCCGAGTTGTCCGCGCGAAGGGTCGGGTTCCCGTGATCCGGATCACGGTACAGCCACGGTGGGGGCCGGCGTCGGTCGGCGCCGGCGCACGGTCGCGGGCTCCGGGACGTGCGGGAGATCGGAGTCGGTGGCCCGCGCCGCGCCGCAGGCGGGTTCACTCCGCGTGTCGAGGTCCGGGGGCCGAGGAGTGGGCGGGCCGGTCGGCGTGCTCCAGGGCATCGTCGATCGCGTCGGCCAGGACGTGCAGTTGGGCCGCCCAGTCGGCGCGGGACATCGCCTCGGGGGCGATCCGGGCGCAGCCGGCCGCGGTGATGACGGCGACGGTCTCGGCGGCGGTCAGCGGGACGGCGCCGAGGACGGGGCCGGCCGGGCTCGCGTAGGGGTCCAGGTACAGGAGCAGGTCGGCGTCGACGCCGGGGTGTTGCGGCCGGTCCGGCCCGGGGCCGGTGGGCTCGCCGACGTGCAGGCTGCGCAGGACGTGCTCGATCGCGCCGGCGAGCGCCCACGCGGGGCCGCCCGGGCGACCGTGCGCGCACAGCCACGCGCCGGCCCGCTCGCCGGCGGCGGTGACCCGCTCCAGGGCGGCGTGCTGCTCGGGCGAGATACGGGCGTCGGCGGAGGTGGGGGAGTCGCCGGGCGGTGGCGCGTGGTTGCTCATGCCCGGTGAACGAGCGACCACGCGACAGGTCGCTGTGCCGCCGGCGGGCGGGTGGAATCCGGCGGCGGACGGCGCCCGGTCGCGGCACGCCGAGGTGTCGCGCGGTCGGTGTCAGGGTTTCGGCGTCCGGCCGGCGGATGGCAGGTGGGTGCGTTCCCCGTTGTGGTCGAGGATGATCAGCAGTTCGACGGGACCGTCGTGCGCGCCGACGGAATGCGGCGTCATGGTGGAGAACTCGGCCGCGTTGCCGGCCTGGATCAGGATGGTGCGCTCGCCCAGTTGCAGCCGGGCCGTGCCGGACAGGACGGTGAACCACTCGCGGCCCGGATGCACCTTGAGGTGTTCGGTTCCGGTCGGCCGGTCGGGGGTGATCCGCAGCTTGGCCACGGTGACCCCGTGCAGCGAGCGTTCGTTCGACAACAGCCAACTGGTCATGCCCTGCGTGTGACAAGGCTCGGGGCGGATCACCACATCCTCGTCGTCGGCGGATTCGACGAGTTGGTCGAGCGTGGTGTCCAGCGCGCGGGCGATGCCCACCAATTGGTCCAGAGCGATCCGGCGGTGCCCGGTCTCGATCCGGCTCAGGTTGGACGGGCTCAGGTGGCAGCGGGCGGCGAGGGCGTCCAGCGACCAGCCACGGGCGAGTCGCAGGCCGCGAATGCGATGGCGGACGATGTTGTCCAGGCCTACTTCTTCTTGCGCCATAGGCAAGAGTATATGTGTCACGCGCATGGATGTGCCTATCGTGAGGCCATGGAAACGCACTCGGATCGGCAAGGCCACCACCGGAACCACGAGCACCATCAGCAGCAGGACCGGCACCGGCACGACCACGACCACGACCACGACCACGGTGACGGGGCCACGGGGCACGACGAGTCGGCGTCGGCGGGCATGCTGGACCTGGACGCCGAGATGCTCGGGTCGCTGCTCGACGAGATGACCGACTGGGTCGGGCGGCACGGCCCCGACGCACCGAAGCGGGTCGCCGACGTGGGCGCGGGCACCGGTACCGGGACCCTGGCGCTGGCCCGGCGATTCGAGGCGGCCGAGATCGTCGCGATCGACCGGTCGCCCGCGCTGCGCGACCGCCTGCGCGCGACCGCACACGGCGCGGGACTCACGGATCGGCTGCGCGTCGTGTCGGCCGACCTGGACGTCGCCTGGCCGTCCGTCGACGCCGTCGACGTCGCGTGGGCGGCCTCCTCGATGCACCACGTCGCCGACCCGGACCGGGTGCTCCGCGACATCCACGGCGCGTTGAACCCCGGCGGCGTGCTGGCTGTCGTCGAGATGGACGCGCTGCCGCGCTTCCTGCCGGACGACATCGGCGTCGGCCGCCCAGGGCTGGAGACCCGCTGCCACGAGGCGGCGGCGCGAGCGGGCTGGAACGCGCACCCCGATTGGCGGCCACACCTGGAACGGGCCGGCTTCGAGCCGGTCGCGCAGCGCACCTTCACCGTCGAGGCGAGCCCGGCGCCGCCCGCCGCGAGGCGGTACGCGCGGCGCCAGTTCGCCGCCTTCCGGGTCGCCGTCGAGGGCCGGGTGGCCGCCGACGACCTGGACGTGCTCGACCTCCTGTTGACGCAGGACCACCCCGGCGCGCTCCCGAACCGCCACGACCTGACGCTGCGGAGCAGCCGTACGGTCTGGGCGGCCCGCCGTCCCTGAGTCCGCCCCGGACGCCGACGCGCCCACGGTGCCGCCGTTTCGTCGCGCGGTGCCCTGGCCGGTTTCCACCCGTCGGATTGCCCGATGTGCGGACGGAGAGGGAAGCTTGAATGTCGAGATGTCGGTACAGCCCGTCGGCCGTGTGCCCGGGACGCTCCGTTCCGCTCGGGAGCACCGGAACCGGTCGGCACGAGCACCGGAAGCGGAACTCGGTACTGAGCACCGCAAGCGGAACCCGGTGCAGGCACCGGCGGCGGAAGGAGCCCGCCATGGCGGTCGAGGCGAACCGGCTGGTCGTCGTGCCGTTGGAGGCCGAGCGGGCCCACGATCCGCGGCTGACCGGCGGCAAGGCCGCCCAACTGGCCCGCGCCGCGGCCGCCGGCCTGCCCGTCCTGCCGGGGTTCGTGCTCGTCCCGGCCACCCGCGCCCCCGATGCCCCGCACGGCGAGGAGTCGTTGCGTCGCGCCTGGCACACGCTGGCCGAGGGCGGTTCCCGGTCGCTGATCGTGCGGTCGTCCTCGGTACACGAGGACACCGCGACCTCCTCCATGGCCGGGCGCTTCGCGACGGTCGCGGACGTGCGCGGCTGGGACGCCTTCACCGCGGCGGTGGACACGGTCCTCGATTCGGCGCGGGCCGCCGACCCGGACCTGCCCGGAGACGGCACCGGGGGCGACGGCATGGCCGTTCTGGTCCAGCCGATGTCGTACCCGGTCGCCGGCGGGGTGATGTTCGGGGCCGATCCCGTCGAAGGGCGCGAGGACCACATCCTGATCAGCGCGGTGCCGGGCAGCCCCGCCCGGCTCGTGGACGGGCGTAGCGACGGCGTGCACTACCGGCTCACCCGCCGCGGCCGTCGGCTGCCCACGCGTCCCGCCGAGCCGTCGGGTCGGCATGTACTGGGCCGGCGCCGGTTGCATCGGCTCGTCGTGCTCGCCGGGCAGACCGGGCGCCTGTTCGGCGCGCCGCAGGACATGGAGTTCGGCTTCGACGCCGACGACCGTCTGTGGCTGTTCCAGTCCCGCCCGATCACCGCGATGAGCGCGCGGCCCGCGCGGGGCGCGCGACTGCTGGGGCCCGGGCCGGTGGCCGAGACCCTGCCGGACGTCCTGCAACCACTGGAGGAGGACCTGTGGGTGGCGCCGATGGCGCACGGCCTGGCCGTCGCCCTCGACGTCACGGGCACCGCTCCCAGGCGCCGGCTGCGCACCGTCCCGGTCGTGCGCACCGTCGACGGCCTGGCGGTGGCCGATCTGCGCCTGCTGGGCACCGTGCCCTCGCCGCACCCCGTTCTCGACATCCTCAACCCCGCACCCGGTGCCCGTGCGGCCGGAGCGGCGTGGCGGGTGGGACGCCTGCGATCCGCGCTGCCCCTGCTCGCGCTGGACCTGATGGCCGACGTCGATCGCCGGCTCGCCGAGTTCCCGGCGCCCGGCGAGATGCTCGGCGGGCGGCTCGTGTCCGCCGCGTCGTGGGGTCGCCGGGCCCTGTCGGCGCTGCACGCGCAGGAGGCGCTGGCCGGGGCGCTCCTGGGCGGCGGTGCGGGCGCCACGCTCGCCGGCGAGGCCCTGGCCGTGCTGTCCGAGGGGCGTACGGCGGGCAGATCCGACGCGGACCTGGTGGCGGACCACCCGGTCCTGCTGGCGCTGTTTCCGCCGTCGCTGCATCGCGCGCGTCGGCTGCCCGGGCGCACCGGCTGGACGGGCGCGCCCAGGGGAGTGGGCACGCTGCCGTTCCGGGAGGGACTGCGGCTGCGGATCCGGTGGGTGCAGGAGATGCAGGTGGGCATGGTGCGCGAGTTCGCCGCCCGGCTCGCGACGGCCGGTCTGATCGAGGATCCGGCCCAGGTGGCGCGGTTGCGCTGGAGCGAACTGGTCGCGGCAGCCGGTGGCGCCGACCTCCCGGCCGACCTGCCCGCCCGGGTGCCCAGGCCGGACCGGCCACCGCTGCCCGCCGCGTTCCGCCTGGTCGAGGGTCGGCCCGTCGCGGCGCCGACCCGGACCGGTCGCGGCGACGGCGGCCGGGGCGCGGGCGGCGGTACCGGTACGGGCACGGTCTGGGACGGTGGCGGGGCACGGCCCGAGCACGCGGTGCTGGTGGTGCGTGTCCTCGACCCGGCACTGGCCGCGCTGCTGCCGGGCCTGGCCGGACTGGTGTCCGAGACCGGTAGCCCGCTATCGCACCTGGCCGTCCTGGCCCGCGAACGCCGCGTTCCCACCGCCGTCGGCGTGGTCGGCGCGGTGGACCGGTTCGTACCCGGGACGACACTCACGGTGGACGGCGGCACCGGCCTGGTGACTTCTCCCGCCGACGCGGGGCGACCGGCGGCGGACGGAGCGGACGCGGACGTCGAGGGCGCCGGGGACGGGGAGCGTGGGGTGGGGGCGGGGTCCGGGAAGGGAGCGGGCGCGTGAGGTACCTGGCGTTTCTGTTCGGCGGCATCGCCGGAGCCGCGTCGGCCTGCTACGCGGTGGTCTACCTGTACCGGTGGGAGTGGAACCGGGCGGTCTTCTGCCTGTTGATCTTCGTGATCGTGGAGATCCTGGTCGTCGCGGCCGTGCTGCTCGGCCGGATCGCCCGGCTGGAGCGGCACCTGGGGGAGGCGGACGAGCGTACCGAGGAGGCCCGGCGGCGGTTGGAGCAGGCGCGCGACGAGACCGGGACGGGCCGGTTTCGTTGGCTGGACGCCGAACGCATGGACAGCCGTGACACCCACCACGTGTTCGTGCCCGTCCTGCTGGCCGCGGGCGTCGTGCTCTCCGGGGTCGCCTGGGTGATCCAGCGGATCGCGCGGCTGACCTCGCATCCGGTCTCGAGCGGGATGCTGGCCCGGCGGTTGGTGGCCCTGAACGCACCGGCCGACGACCAGGCCCTCGGCGTCGAGCCACAACTGGAGGATCGACCCGCCGTCGCACCCGCCCGCCGGGTGCGCGCGGTCGCGGTGGTCGCCGGCGCCGTGCTCGCGGCAGTCCTGCTCGCCCTCGCGGTCGACCGCTTGGCGGACGCCACCGAGAGCCGGTCCGAGGGGCCGCCCGAGTCGGTCGCCAGCACCGTGGTGTTCCGGGTGATCTCCCGCGAGGAGCGCGAGATCGCCCGCGAGGTGGCCGCACGCGAGCTGTGGGAGGGCTGCCGCAGCTCCACCGGGGCCCGACCCGAGTACGCCCTGCTCGGCCGCCTCGACACCGATGTGTGGGTGGGCGTCGTGCGGCCGGCGCTCAACGACCACGACATGATGCGGCTGCGCGGGTGTCTCCAGGACACGAGGGCCTTCCATGCGCGCGCCGAGATCGTGGGCGAGGGGCAGGCGCCACCGCGACCCTGAAAATGGTTGATTTGAGGCTTTTTACCGTTAAATCAATATTGTTACTAATATCTTGAGATCGATCGGTTAACCTTGAAGTACGACCCGTCGGTTCCCCAGGGCCCGGGACGTTGCCCGTAGCCCGCAAACATCGACGGTGATTCCACTTGTCCGGACCCAAGGTCCTCACGCGTTCCGCCTTCTCCCCCACGCCTGCCACACCTGCCGCCGGAGCCCCTTCGGCCGCGCCCGCCGGTCCCCGGCGGCGCACGACTCGACGGGTTCTGAAGTACGTACTCGTCGCCGTGCTCGCTTACGGCGTGATCTGGCTGGTGTCGGTCCTGGGCATGCTGGGCGCGCACGCGGTCGCTCAGCAGGGCGAATCCTCGGGCAGTTCGATCGCCGGGATGAACCACGTCAAGCAGGTGGACGACAAGGTGTGGCGCGGTTCCGCTCCGGGTGTCCCCGGATACCGGGAGCTCGCCGACCGCGGCGTGCGGACCGTCGTGGACCTGCGCGCGGAGAAGATGAGCCAGGCCGACCTGGAGCGTCCGGCGCAGGCCGGACTGAAGCTGGAACGGCTGCCGATCCGGGACGGTCAGACTCCCACCCAGGCCCAGGTCGATGATTTCCTGCGGATCGTGCAGACCTCCGACGGACCGGTGTTCGTGCACTGTGGTGCGGGCGTCGGCCGGACCGGCGCGATGACGGCCGCCTACTCCGTGCGGACCGGCGAGGCCACCTCCCAGCAGGCCGCGCGCCAGGCGCTGGCCGTCGGACCCCCCTCGGTCGAGCAGGTCTACTACATCCTGGGCAACGACCGGAACGGCAGCGAACAGCCGCCGCTCGTGATCCAGATCATCAGCCGCATCCTGGACGCCCCGCGGCGGATCAAGGCGTCGATGTAGCCCCACATCACCCCCGGACGGCATCGTTCTCCGCAAGGGTCGAAAAAAGTTCGGCCGATGATGTCGAGAGCGCGTGACCGGCTCCGTCCCCGGTGTGCAGGCGACCACAATGGGTCGCATCACACCGAGGAGAAACACGATGGCCAAGTACCTGTTGCTCAAGCACTACCGCGGCGCTCCGGCCTCGGTCAACGACGTGCCGATGGAGAAGTGGACGCCGGAGGAGATCT
>NZ_JBVHLU010000044.1:0-81060 GCF_055558835.1 Embleya sp. NPDC025285 | reverse complement strand
GACCTTCCTGGACGAGAACGAGATCCCCCGGTCGAAATCCTGGCGAACTCTCGGCAGCTGAGCCCAACCTCCAAGATCACCGACAGAGTCAAGCTGAGTGCCTGTGTCATATCCCGGATTTGAGGGCCTGTTGAGTCGTAAGCTGGCGGGGTGTCCGAGGAGGCCGGGTGGGCCGGGAAGCGGGATTGTCCGGGGTGTGGTGAGCGGCTGAGGCCGGGAGCGAGGCGCCAGGCGGTCTACTGTTCGGCGGCGTGTCGGGCCAGGTCGTGGCGCAAGCGGCGGCGTCTGCGGTTGCGTACGGCGGCCGAGACGGGCGGCGTGGGCGAGGCGGTGTGCCCGGTGTGCGGGGCGGATTGGGTGGCCGGGGTGGACCGGCGCTCGTCCGCGCTCTATTGCTCAGGCAGGTGCAAGGTGAGGGCCTGGCGGAAACGCAGGGAACCGTTCGCGCAAGGGTCACCGCAACGGGAACGGGAACGGTTCGATTCTCGGATTTCATCCAATTTCGTTCATTTTCGGGCGAGTTGATGTGATCATGTGGCTTTCGTGTCATCCCTGGTATGGAGCGGGTCCTGCCCTGTCACGGCCGGAGTGCCGTGCCCCGGCCCGCAGGGGTGGTGAGCGCCATGCCCGAGGGAACCGTCAACGAGAGCGCCGACGAGCCTGTGAACGTCGGCAGTGTCAGTCGGCAGCGGTACGCGGAGATCGTGGCCGAGTTGCGCAAGGTGGTCGAGCAGCTGGCCGGGGGCCAGTTCAGGATCGGCGACCGCGCCTTGGAAGTCTTTACCGACCGCGGGAGCTCGTGACCCGGCTCTGACCTGCGGCGATTCATAGACTACATGTCCGTGACGCTGAGTTGGGGTCGATGCTGTCGCTCGTCCGAGTGATCCGACATGGCAACCATGGCCCGACTCGCGTGCGTTGTCCTGTCGAGGATCAGTCGGTGGCGCCCGCCGAACGGAGCGAGCGGCCGAGATCGCCGACGAGCAGGCGAGGGTGGCGCCGCCACCACCACATGTCGGTGGGGTCGAATCCGCTGATCCGGTGGAACTGCGACAAGGAGATGCCGTCGTCGAAGACGGTGGCGGCCCGGAAACGGTCGTCGAGTGCTTTGATCTGCGGAGTCCAGAGGACGATCATGCGCGCAGTGAGGATCGGCCACGCCTCGTGCAGCCAGTTCCGGCTGTAGAGGTCGTTGGTGTATTCGTCCACCAGGTCGCTGTAACCGTCCTCGACCTTGCCCACGAGCCAGGCCCACTTGTCGACCATCTCTTGGACGGTGAATGCCTTGCGCCAGCCGCGCTGATGCAGGACCTCGCCTGCGGCCTGCTCGTTGTGGGGCTCCATATGCCGGAGCCTGGCATACAGAACGATCCGGTGACCACGGGTTTCCCCTGGTCACCGGACCGGACTGAGCGGTTCTCCGG
Source organism: Embleya sp. NPDC025285 (assembly GCF_055558835.1). Taxonomy (NCBI): domain Bacteria; kingdom Bacillati; phylum Actinomycetota; class Actinomycetes; order Kitasatosporales; family Streptomycetaceae; genus Embleya; species Embleya sp. NPDC025285. The sequence continues at coordinate 79,636 of NZ_JBVHLU010000044.1, read as the reverse complement.
GTTGTCAGGTGCCCGCGATCTGGGCTTCGAGGTCGGCGACGCGTCGGTCATGGAAGCGGAGGTTGGAACGGGCGGCCTTGAGTCGCTCGTCGAGGGTGCGGTTTTCGGCGGTAATCTGGCGGAGCCGCTGCTTGAGGGTGGTGTTATCGGTGGTGATCCGCCGGACGCCCTCCTCGGTCCGTGCGGTTTCCAAGGCCCGGATGTCACCGAGGAGTTCGCCGATACGAGTGCGCTGGGTGGCGATCTCTGTGTGCGCGGCCTTGCGTGCGTCCTCGGCGTTCAGCGCGCGTTCACGCCAGGTCGCCTCGCGTTCGTCGTCCTGCTCGGCGAGGGTCCGCGACCGGTGTTTGAACCGCTCCGGGTTCGTTAGAGACTCGGTTCTATGGCTGTGACCTGCGGTTTTGGTTGTGTCTGGTAGTGCTTGGCTTCGTGTTCGGCGGGTGGGACGTGGCCGATCTCACCGTGCAGTCGGGTGTGGTTGTACCAGTCGATCCACTCGGCGGTGGCGAGTTCGACGGTGGCCAGGGTGCGCCAGGGGCCGCGGGGTTTGATCAGTTCGGTCTTGTAGAGGCCGATGGTGGATTCCATCAGGGCGTTGTCGAGGGCGTCGCCGACGGTGCCGATGGATCCGGCGGTGCCTTCGCGCGCGAGGTGGGCGGTGAGGCGGAACGAGGTGTATTGGGCGAGTTCAACCGGTCGTTGCAACACCTGGTTGTTGTAGTGAGCGTAGCTGCTCCTCGAAGACCTCGGCTGGTGTCCGCCAACCGAGGATCTTGCGGGGCCGGTTGTTGATCGCCAGGGCGACGGCTTCGAGGTCTGCGGACGACCAACGGGACAGGTCGGTGCCCTTCGGGAAGTACTGACGCAGCAGCCCGTTCGTGTTCTCGTTCGTCGGTCGTTGCCAGGGTGGGTGCGGATCGGCGAAGAACACCTTCGTCCCGGTTTCGACGGCGAACCGGGCGTGGCCCGAGAGTTCCTTTCCGCGGTCCCAGGTGAGGGTTTTGCGCAGCTGCTCGGGCAGTTTCATCATCGATGCCGTAAGCGCCGTGTTCATCGCGATTGCGCCATAGCCTCCGAGCGAGGGTCCGTTCTTCACGGGCGAATTCTCGCCCCAGCCCTCGAGCCGGGGCAGGTGCACCGGAAGCGTGGAGCGGCTGCTGCGCTCGACGAGCGTGCCGATCGCAGATCGCCCCGTCCCGATGATCGGTCGGGTAGCGGGGACGCATTGCCGCGTCCCCGCCCCCTCAGAACCGTGCAAGCAGCTTTCACCGCACACGGCTCAAGCAAGCCCCAAAGGCTCGCCGGCAGTCAAAAGTGCTGGACCTGTCATCTCGGCGGCTCCATTCCGCCGTTGACAATGGGTGTGGAGGAGACGGAGTCGTTGACCGCCCGGCGTGCTCTCGTCCGGGAACGCGATGTATTGCTTGGAGATCGCTTTCCGGATGACGACCCGCCATGCTTCCCATTCTTCTGGGCTTTTTGGCGGGTGGTCGGCGTGCAGCAGGAGCCCTCCGCAGATCGAGCAACGGCCGTGCTGTGCCTGTAGTAGGCGCACGGTCATGGCGTCGACTGGTAGAGGGGCTCCCTTGCGTCGCCGCTGAGTCCAATAGGATTCCAGGGCTGGGTCGTCCGGGGACGCCTTCCCCTTGACCAGTTGGTGCCGGACTATCTTCGTCCAGGAGAACTTGAGCAGGTAGGCGCCGCTGTCGCGGTCACCGAACACCCACCGGTCCTTCCTGGACCTGTTGAACCGGCCGAAGTACTTGTCGGATATCCAGTGCTTCGGCTTGTTCGGGTGGCTGTGCTTGGCCCACTTGTAAGCGAGCTTCCACATGTGATTGTCCAGCGCCGTGAAGATCTCGCTGAACACCACTGTCCGGTAGTAGGCCGACCAACCCCGCACGATCGGGTTGATCTTCTTGAGTACCGCACCGGCGTTGGCTCCTCGCAGAGCCACCATTTCAGTGCTGAGCCGTTCCCGGATCCGTGTCTGAGCCGCTTTGCTCGGTTTGATCAGCAGCTTGCCGTGATAGCGGCGGACGTTGAACCCCAGGAAGTCGAATCCGCTTTCCGCGTGGACGATTCGTGTCTTGTCCTCGTGGAAGGCGAGTCCCCTGGGCGTCAGCCATGCAGCCAGCCGTTCTTTGACCTGTTCGGCCTGTTCACGGCTGGTGCACATCGCGACAAAATCATCTGCGTACCGCACCAGCACGGGGCTGCCGCTTTGTGCACTCCCGGCATCTCTGCCGGTGGTGTAATAGCGGACCCCTGCGGCTTTCTCCATCCCGTGCAGGGCCACGTTGAAGAGCAACGGACTGATCACCCCACCCTGAGGAGTTCCCTCCTCGGCCGGGGCGAACCGACCGCGATCAACGACCCCGGCTTTCAGCCACTGCCGGACCAGTCCCCGAGCGGGGAAAGCGCCGAGAGCGGCCATCAGCCGGGTGTGGTCAATCCGGTCGAACGCCGCCGTCAGGTCCGCGTCGAGAACCCACGCACGCTGCGGGTTCTTCCCGTTGAGCGTGGAGTAGATGGCCCCGATCGCGTCGTGACAGCCACGGCCGGGCCGAAAGCCATACGACTTCGGCTCGAACCGCGCTTCCCACTCGGGCTCCAATGCTCCCAATGCCACAGCTTGCAGGCACCGGTCAACGATCACGGGAATTCCGAGGCCGCGCTTCTTCGTGGTCCCCGGTTTGGGGATGAACACCCGCTTGACGGGCTTGGGAATCCACGGTCGGGCTTGGTGCTGGACCCAGTGGGCCAATGCGGCCTTGGACTGGGAGAGCAGCACCACCTTTCCATGGCAATCCGTACCCTTCGGCATGGTGCACAACGACCTGCATCCCGAGAACATCCTGCGTTCCCGCGGCGAGACGTACGTCATCGACTGCGACCTGGCCCAATGGGGCCCGATCACACGCGGGTTGGCCCAGCATTGTGCCGAGTTCGACTACGCCCCTTCCCAACTGGCGGAGATCAAGGAGAGGGCCGCGAATCTCCGCCCGGACACGGCCGCGTCGATCGAGGCCGACTTCGACCGCTTCATCGGCTATGAAAGGGAATTGAAGGCAACCAGTGCACCCCTGCGCATCGAGGCGGGTCTGGCGGAGTTGGCCAAGATGTCCGCGAGCGAACAAGAAAACGGCCTGTGGGCCTTGGCGGCGTCGGTCACGGCGCTTGTCAACCCCGCCGTCGTGCAGGTGTGGGGACGAGAGCCTCTCGAACCGGCCCAGGTCGCCAAGGTCATCGTCGAGAATGGAGCGCTCGGACCCGCCCCCGGTCGTTCGACTCGGACACGAACGAAATCAATGAGCAAGGGGGCCTACAAGTACCGTGCCCCGGCCGTGGACGGTGTGAACCCCCAACAGATCGCTTCGCGCAACGTCGCGGCCCATCGTCTCGACTCTCCGGGGGCCGAACTCCTGCCACGGAAGCCCATCGAGCCGGCAGCCCATCCGACGGGCGAAACCGTCAAGACCCGCTTCCCCATGCCCCGGCCCACAACGGTGCGCGCCTTTGCCGGGAATCAGCCGAACGGCCCGGCCGCTCTGCCCGAGGCGACCGTCCCCAACCAAGCCCCGACCAAGGTGACGAACCTGGGATTCGTGCCCGTGGATCGCAACTCGTCGGTCAACGTCGAAAACCCCCTCCACCCCTCGTCTTCGGCTCCGAGCGGAGCCGGATTGGACATCGCCAAGGGCACCGCACCAAGCAAACCCCTCTCCCCTTCGATGAACAGGTAACCGACGTGCCATCGAATGCGACGGGGAAAGGGGGTAGTCGCGCCCTGCACCCACACTCCTGGGGACCCGACGGTTTTGTCACGCACCGCCCGCCCTGCAATCACCCTGGGGGCCCACACCCGCACAACCCCGTGGAGACGACACAGCCGAGCACACCGCATCACCAAATTCATCCCTGCGGACGGCGGAACACATCGCGCGCCGTGTGATATCGCGCTTCATGGAGGGCATGTCAGCGTCTTTGTGTAAGTCCTGGGGGTGGTTACTGAACGCTGAGGCGGTCTTCGAAGAAGAGCGCGAAGGCGTTGAGGGCGTTCTTCCAGTGTGGCGCGACCAGGTTCACGTCGCGTGCGCGTGGTTCGATCTGTTCGCGAACCGCCAGGTAGAGGACCTTGAGCGCGGCCTGTTCCGTGGGGAAATGCCCGCGGTTGCGGGTGGCCTTGCGCAGGCGCGCGTTCATCGACTCGATCATGTTGGTGCTGTAGACGACCTTCCTTATGTCCGGGGGGAAGGCGAGGTAGGGGACGAACTCGGGCCAGGCCCGCCGCCAGGTCTGCACGATCGCCGGGTAGCGAACTCCGAGCTCGGAGGCCGTGAACTCGTCCATGGCCTGCTCGGCGGCCTGCTCGGTCGGGGCCGTGTAGATCGCCTTGAGAGCGGTGACGAGTTTGGTGTGGTCCTTCCTCGAGGCGAATCGCAGCGAGGCCCGGATCAGGTGGATCACGCACGTTTGGACCGTTGCCTTCGGCCAGGTCGCGGTGACCGCGTCGGGCAGGCCCTTGAGCCCGTCGCAGGCGACGATGCACACGTCCTCGATGCCGCGGTTGCGCAGTTCGGAGAGCACGGCCATCCAGGTCGTGGCGCCCTCGCCCTCGGCGCCGACCCACAGCCCCAGGACGTCCTTGCGGCCGTCCATGTCCACGCCCACGGCGACGAACACCGGGCGGTTCGCGACGGATCCGGAGCGGATCCGGACCCACAACGCGTCGATGTAGAGGATCGGCCAAACCGGATCCAGCGGCCGGTTCTGCCAGGCGGCGAGTTCGTCGGCGACCGCGTCGGTCACCCGCGAGATCAGGTCCGGGCTCACCTGGACGCCGTAGACACCGGCGAGGTGGGAGCGGATGTCGCGCACGCTCATCCCGCGCGCGTAGAGCGAGAGGATCCGCTCGTTGAACCCGGCCGGGCGCCGCGCGTGCCGGGGCACCAGGGCGGGTTCGAAGTCGCCGTTGCGGTCGCGCGGGACCGCGATCGTCACCTCGCCCGCGTCGGTGAGCACGGTCTTGGGCGAGGTGCCGTTGCGCGAGTTCCCCGAACCACGACCGGCGGGATCGTGACGCTCGTAGCCGAGATGTTCCGTCATCTCGGCGTCCAGGGCCCGTTCCAGGACGGCCCGGGTGATCTCGGTCAACAGGCCGCCCTCGCCGAGCAGGGCCGTTCCGGAGGCGTCCGCGCGATCCATCAACCGCTCGACGACCTCGCCCACCATCGCGTCCGTGTCCGCGGGCGGACCACCGGTGGGCTGTGGGTTTTCGATCTCGGTCATGACTGTCCGTTCCGGAAGGGCCGGGATCCGGGAAGGTACCCCGGCCCATCCTTCACATCACGGACTTACACGAACTTTCAGACACATCCTTCATGGATGGGAGCACCCCGATCCGCAGGAGGAATCGGCGGTTCTTCGTCCTGCGGGGTGTCGTCCCCCGTACCAGCGGGGCCTACTCGCCTCCCGTCCGGTGTGCTCGAACGCGGTGCCTGTGCTGCCCATGTGCCGTCAGCAAGCGCGGCAAGGACGTGGCGTTTGATCTCGGCCCGGCGTGGGCTGCTGGCCAGCGACAGCGGTAGAGCGCCGGGGGCTTGTTCGTGCGGTCGTAGCACGGCACGGATGTAGGCGTATTCGGTCGGGTGGGCTTCGCGCAGAAGTTGGCTGGCGTGGGCCTTGGCCTCCGCGTTGGCGAGTGCACGCGGGCTTGCGCGTTCGCGTTCGCGCAGTTCCTGGGTGATCTGGCGGATGTACCGTTTGTTCTCCATGCGCCGTTGCAGCACGGCGGCGAGGAACCGACGGGCGTTGAGCACCGCGATCGCCTCTGGGTGAGGCAGGGCGTAGAAGTCCGCTGGGAGTTCTCCCAGGGCGTGAGGGGATTCGGCGCGGGCGTGGCCTGCGTTCATGGTTCCGAGGTCCGTCAGCGCCTTCTCCCAGCGCCCCAGCAGCAGGGGGTGGCGCAGTGCCGGGGACCGCGTTTTGACCCGGCCGGTCCTCGTCGCCCGGGAATGGGCAACCCGATGCTCGGACGCATCCGAGGGCCGCATCCCCAACGACGAATGGTGCAGGTTCTCCTGAGCACACGCCCGATTCCGGGCGAAGGGATCGGCATCTCCGGTCCGACGCGCCGTCGCCCACGCCCTGGTACCCATCAGTCGGGCGTGGTGGCGTGTGCGATGAGGGCTTCGAGTTCCGGGGCCGGCCACGGGCGGGCCTGGGCGAGGGGAACGTGGTGTCGGCCGGTGGCGATGTCCTCGAGGAGGTCGTCGAGGGTGACGCCCGGCCCGACGTCCCGGGTGGTCTGGGGGGTGGTTCCGGTCCAGGCCCAGCGCAGGGCGGCGGCGAGGGCGTGGCGTTCGTCGGCGGGGGTGAGGTGGATGTGGGTGTCGGGTGCGCTGTGCAGGAGTCGGCGGGCGACGCCGGGTGTGGTGGCGTGGTCCATGCCACCGCGATACGGGGCCGCCGGTGGCAACAGGTCGGGGTGATGGGTGTATTCGTGGTCGACGAACACGGGCTCGTCGGTGGGGCCGATCAGGATGTTCCAGGGTTGGAGGTCACCGTGGCGCCATCCGGCGCCGTTCAGGCGTTCCAACGCCGTGAACGCGCGGTGGGCGACGGTGAGCAGGCGGGGTGCGAAGTCGGGTGGCGGGTCGAGGGCTCGGCCCGGGGCGCACCACTGCCACAGGTCGACGCCGGGCAGGAACTCCACCGCGGTCCAGATCCCGTCGCCGACGCGCCCGTGTTCGGCGTGCGCGGGATGCAGGCCCTGCGCGTGCAGCAGCCGCACCGCGCGGGCCTCGTGCAGGAGCAGGACCGCGGCCGCGGGGTCGGCCGTGGACTTGATCTTCCAGCGGCCGGCGCGCCAGGCGTGGGTGTGGTGTGTGGTCAGGGCGCGGGGCTCGTCGGTGACGTCGAGGGCGGCGAGAGCGGCGGCGAGCAGCGGGTCCATCGTCACATCCTCGCGCGAATGGGCACCGCGCGGTGTCGGGTGGCGGTCGTGCGGGTGTGGTGGGTGAGGAGTCGGGCGATCTCGGTGGAGATCGGCAGGCCGGCCAGGGCTTCGATCCAGCCGAATTCGCCCGCGCAGTTGGTCTCCAGGTAGGTCCAGCCGTCGGCGGTGACGACGAAGTCCAACGCGGCGTAGACCAGACCCAGGTCGCGTACGTGCTCCCGGCAGGCGCGTTCGACGTCGGCGGGCGGCGTGATCGGCGCGTGGCGGCAGTCCGCGGCGGGGACGGTGCGCCAGTCGAGGGCGCCGGGGGTGGTGATGGAGGCCGCGAAAACGCGGTCGCCGACCACGGTCACCCGGGCGTCGAAGAGGCGGTTCTCGACGAGGGCTTGGAGGTAGTGGAGGGTGCCGGCGATGGCGTCGAGGTCGTCGGACGCGCGTAGGCGGGTGGTGGGGACGAAGGTGGTGTGGCGTTGGGTCAGGGCCTTGACCACGACCTTGTCGAGGTGGTCGGCCACGAACGCGCGGGCTTGGGCCGGGTCGCTCGTGAACAGCGTGTCCGGCACGAGCATGCCGCGGCGGGCGGCGGAGGCGAGTTGGGCGGGTTTGTGCTCGGCAGCGTCCACCACGACCGGATCGTTCACCCACAGCACCGGTTGGGCGCGCAGCAGTCCCAGGAGGGCGGTGGTGTTCTCCTCGGCGCGCCATCGTTGATCGGGGTCGGGGTGGGTGTCGGGGCGGGTTGGTTTGCGCCAGTACACCGCGCATCCGGGGCCGATTCTCGCGGTGCGCCGGCCGTCGTCGACGACGGTGGTCCAGGCCCCTGCGGCGAACCTGCCGCCGATGGTGAGCGTTTCGTGGAGGCGGCCGGGGTCCAGGCGGACGAACGCGTCGCGGTCGAGGCCACTCACGACCAGGTCGGCGGTAAAATCGCTCTCGGCCGCGACCACGTTCGCCCCGACCAGCGGGTCGTGGTGGTGGTCGGGAAGCGGGAACGCATCGCGGGTCGGTGTGGGGGCCGCGAGGCGGCGGGTCAGGAGCAGCGGTGTGGCCATGGGGCAAGTCCTTTTTCGGGTGTCGGGTCGCCTTGGCGGGTGGTGTGAACTGCTGTGCGTTTCCAGGAGAGCGCGCTGCCTGTGGCGTGGGAAGGGTATGTGCGGATCGTGCAATCGCGTGCGTGTCGTGCACACGGCGTCGACGCAGGGTGATTCGCCGGCTACCGTGGGGACGGACGTCGTCCGCGCGTTCCCTGGGGGTCGTGATGGTCGAGCTGCGCCCACCGTGGGACACGCCGCGCGTGCGGCTCCTTGCCGCGCGAGGTGATGTCGGTGGTCTGGTACGGATCGGGCGTCTGGCGCGGAACTGGCGGCAACGCGACCTGGGTTCGATCGTCGGGTACTCCGCGTCGACGGTGTCCCGCGTGGAGTCGGGCGCGCGTTCGAGCGTGGATGTGGCGGTGGTGCGCCGGTTGGCCGCCGCGGTGGACATGCCTCCTGGGGTACTGGGCGCGGCACTCGGCGTGAGCGCGCCGCTACCGGCTAGGGTGGCCCGGACCGCCGCGCGGCGGGACGAGGAGGACGACTCGATGCGCCGACGCCGCCTGCTGACCGCCTCCCTCGCAGCCGTGCCCGTCACCGTGCTCGGCGGGGTCGACCGGGCGCTCGCGTCCATCCCCACCCGCTCCTCCCCCACCACAGGAGCCGACGTCCTCACCCGACTTCGGCAGGCTCGCGGGTGGTACGACAGCGGCGATCACGCCCGACTGATCGCGGCGCTGCCGGAGCTGCTCGCGGCCGGGCACACCCACGCCGACACCGCAGGCAACGCAGCGGCGCTCGCGCGTCTGGCCGCGTGCTACGACCTCGCCACCGAAACCCTCTCCAAGATCGGCCAGTACCAGCGGGCGCGGACCGCAGCCGACCGCGCGACGGTCTACGCCCACCAGTGCGCATCGCCGCTCGCGGCCGCCGCATCCGCACGGATGCTCGCCATCGTGCTGCGCCACCAGGGACAGCAGGGCACCGCCCAGCGGGTCACGCTGGACGCGGCCTCGCGCGTGGAGGCCACCGGATTGACGACACCGCAACAGGCCGCCGCCTACGCGCAGATGCTGTGCACCGCCGCCTACACCTGCGCCGACGCCGGGGACCGGGCGAACGCGCTGGAGTTGATGGCCGACGCCAAACGTGCCGTTCGGCAGGTCCCGGCCGGGCCGGAGGCCCGCACGGTGTTCACGGTGACCCCGGCGTCGGTGGGGCCGTACGAAGTCGGCGTGCTGTACTCCCTCGGCGACGCCGGCGCCGCCCTCGACGCCGGACGCCACCTGGCGCCGGGACAGTTCCCCACCCCCGATACGAAACCCCAGACCAATCCCCACCGGACCCGCCCCGCGAAACCCCCACCACCACAACCAGGGACCACCAACCCACCCGCTGGATTCCCAACCAACACACGAAACCCCAGACCAGCCATCAACCCACCCCACCACCACACTGCTCCGCCACAGAAGCCGAGTTCGGCACCACGCGCGCACGCCACACATATGGTGCCAAACTCGCGACGGCCATCACGGGTGGTGTCGTCGCGTGTCGGGCCGACTCGCGGGTTCTTCGGTCAGTTGGGACCGGCCTCCGGTCCTCTGTCCTTGCCTCGTTCCAGGCCACTGCCGTTCTCGGGTGATTGGCCTCCGCCGCCGGACTGCCCGTAACCAGGGCCGCCCGATTGTGTCGGGCCGAATCCCTGCCTCAGGAAGTCCGCAGCTCCACGTGAGACCGCTTCCTCCTTCGCGGTCAGGGCTTCGATTTTTGCTTTCGTAGCGTGCGGGGCCTCCCAGCGATCGTTCACCCAGTTGGGACTTCTGGCTTCCGGGTCAGGAGACCTGCGTAACCACTCCTGGATGGCGGCGTCCTGGGCCTTGTCCACCTGTTGCGCGCGCCCGCCGGATGCTCGCTCGATCCCGCGCCTGACGGCGATCACAGCAGTCCGGGCGAACCTGCGCAGTGAACCACCCCTTCCCTGCGCTGCCGGCTGAGGTGTCGACATGCCATCTCCTTGACGCTCTAGGCATTCGTGAGGAACCGGTGGTGATCGAGGTTCCTGGCGGGATGAAAATATTCGAAACTTGGCCGGCATGCTCCGATGGAGCGAACCCGCCGTCCAAGACGGCATCGTGGACGGCGGGTTGTCGGAACCGGCGGGCACCGGTGACATGGTTGGGCGCGAATTGCTTCCACCTTGAGCGGCCGGGACTTCCACTGAAGCCCCACCCCGACGCCCTCAGCGGTGACCTCCCGTGTCCCGGTGCAAGGCCTACGGCGACGACTCGACCAGGGGTCAGGCCACCGGTCAAGGGACCTGTCGGGTCGTGCGTTCGCCGCCGTTCGGCTGGCCCCCGGCCGTGTCATAGCCGATCTCGCCGGCGACTTCGCCCGGCCCCGGCCCATGCTCTCCATCGCTCCATTCCCAGCCAGCACCACCTCGAGAGGGCGGTGCGGGAAGTGCGCGACGTCTGTCGATGTGACCCGGCAGGGCACGCGGGCACGCGAGCACGTGAGCGTTAGCCCACCGAACCAGGAGTGCACCGGCCGGGTGAGGATTCGCCGCGTACGAAAGCGGGCCTGTCGACATATGGCATGGATGACGCCTTTACCCCTTCTTGGACTCGCGACTCGGAGCCCGGAACGACGATCGATGCAGTTATGATGGATTGAGAAATCTTGAGTCGACGGAATTCGGAAACTTCTGAATTGGTTTCGAGGTTTGTGATATCGAACGCCCCCTTATCCTCACGCTCGGAAGTTCTGCGACCAGTGCTACGGTCGTAGTTCTTTTGAAGATTATGACGAGGGCTATCGGTGCGACTGTCGCGGCGGGCATCATTGCCTTCCTTGGGGGCGCTTCCTGGGCGCTAATCAAAAGTCTCTCCTTGCATGCGAGGACAAGCTTTAAGGGCATGTCTCACGTGGGGAGTTTGGCGAGTTCTTGTAGAGGTGAGGGGTGCTGCGAGGTGCTGAATCCGCGGGCCTAGGAAGTGTTTTCAATCTCACCGAAGTTGAGGAATGGTGTCGGGCGTGATTCGACGTCATGAGTTGACGGACGCGGAGTGGGCTGCGTTGCGGCCGTCGGGGGCGATGGGGCTCCGGCGGGCGGACGACCGGGCGATCCTGAACGGGCTCGTGTGGAAGATCCGTACCGGCGTCCCGTGGCGGGACGTGCCCGAGCGGTACGGCTCGTGGCAGACGTTGTACACACGTTTCCGCAGGTGGGCGCTCGACGGCACGTTCACCGCGATGCTCGATGCGATCCACGCCGACAAGGACGCGGCGGGCGACGTCGACTGGCTGGTCGCGGTCGACTCGACCATCGTTCGCGCCCACCAACACGCCACCGGGGCGAAAAGGGGGACCGGGACGGGAACGAAACGGCGGATCACGCCCTCGGCAGGTCCCGGGGAGGACTGACCACGAAGCTCCACCTCGCCTGCGACGGCGACGGCCGCCCCCCGGCTTCCTCCTCACGGGCGGCAATGTCAACGACTGCACCCGACTGGAAGCCCTCCTTGCGACGATCCGGGTCGCACGACGCGGCCCGGGCCGGCCACGAACCCGACCCGACCACGTCCTCGGGGACAAGGGCTACAGCTCCCGAAGAATCCGCCTGCACCTACGACGGCGAGGCATCGCCCACACCATCCTCGAGCGTCGTGACCAGGTCAAGAACCGTCTCCGCAAGGGAGAACGCGGCGGCAGGCCACCCCTGTTCGACCCCGAGGCCTACAGACGGCGCAACGTCGTCGAACGCTGTTTCAACCGCTTGAAAACAGTTCTGCGGCATTGCCACGCGCTATGGCAAGACCGCTTCGTCCTTCGGCCGCCGCGCTCGCCCTCGCATCGATCCTGCTCTGGCTCCGACCACCACTTTGAAGACACTTCCTAGCGGGCAGCGGCTGCGGCGGCCGGGGCCGGTTCGCGGGCCGGAGGAATGTCCGTCGCTTCGACGGCAATGTGCGGCATGCGCCTGTCGAGCCACTGCGGCAGCCACCAGTTGGCCCGGCCCAGCAGGTGCATGACTGCCGGGACGAGGATCATGCGCAGCAGGAACGCGTCGAGCGCGACGGCCCCCGCGAGGCCGACTCCCGCCATCATCGCGCCGCGGTCTCCGCTGAGGACGAAGGAGACGAACACACAGATCATGATCAGTGCGGCGCTGTTGATGACGCGTCCGGTGCTCGCCAGTCCGACGCGCACGGCGTGGGCGTTGTCGGCTGTGTGCGTCCATTCCTCGTGCATGCGGCTGACCAGGAAGACCTGGTAGTCCATCGACAGTCCGAACAGCAGGGGCAGCATGATCACCGGGAGGAAGGAGATGATCGGTCCTTCCTTACCGAGACCGAACAGGTCCATGCCCCAGCCCCACTGGAAGATCAGCACCAGGAGGCCGAACGAGGCTGCGGCGGCCAGGAGGTTCATAGCGGCCGAGGTCAGCGGTATCGCGATGCTGCGGAAGGCGACGAACATGAGCAGCGCGCCGAGGCCCACGATGAGGAGGACGAAGACCGGCAGTCGGTCGCCGACGACGGTCGCGAAGTCCTTTTGCAGCGCGGTGGGGCCGCCGATGTGGACGTCCAGGGTGGTGCCTGCTTTTGCGGCGGGCACGATGTCGTCGCGCAGCCGGTCGATCAGTCGGTCGGTGGCCTCGGACTGCGGCGAGGTTGCCGGGATCACGCGGAACACCCGGGTGGTGGCGGCGAGCTCGGAGGCATCGGTGGGTAGCGGCAGCTCGTCGGCGCGCACGACGCCCGCGGTGGCGCGGACCTGGGCCAGCATGGAGTCGGCGGCTTGCCCGGCCCGGGTGTCGTCCACTTCGGCGACCATCAGCAGCGGGCCGTTGAAGCCCGGTCCGAAGCCCTCGGCCAGCAGGTCGTAGGCCTGCCGAACGGTCTGCGAAGCCGGCTGGTTGCCCTGGTCGTTGGTGCCCAGCCGGATCGAGAGGACGGGCACCGCGAGCGCGGCCATCAGGACGAGCGCGGCACCGCCGAGCGTGCGGGGGTGGCGTTCCACCCAGCCGGCCCAGCGCGTGGTGCCGCGCGCGGAACCTGCGGCTGCCTGGCTGTGCTGTGCGTCGCCGGCCGCCGTCGCCCGGCGCTCGCGGCGGTTCAAGGTGCGAGCGCCGAGCAGGCCCAGCATCGCGGGCAGCAAGGTCACCGCGGACAGCATGCTGATCAGCACCACCAAGGTTGTGCTGACCGCAATGCCGTTCAGGAAGGTGATGTCGACCGAGAACAGCGCGAGCAGCGCGACGCACACCGTGCCGCCCGCGAAGAGCACGGCACGGCCCGAGGTGTCGAGTGCCCGGACGGTGGCTTCTTCCGCAGTGAGTCCGTTGCGCAGGCCCTGCCGGTGCCGGGTCACGATGAACAGCGCGTAGTCGATGGCGACGCCGAGGCCGATCAGGCTGGCGAGCAGCGTCGCTATGTCCGGGATTTCGGTGGCGTGGCTGAGCAGCGCGATGCAGGACAAGCCGGTGCCCACTGCGACCACTCCGCTCAGCAGCGGGAGCAGCATTGCGAAGAACGAGCCGAAGGCGAAGAACAGGATCACGCCTGCAGCCAGGACAGCGACCGCTTCGGCGAGTCCCGTGGGTGGTTGCTGCGCCTCGCCGATCGCCTCGCCGCCCATCTCGACGCGCAGGCCGTCGGTGCGCGCCTCGTGGGCACGATCGATCATGTGCCGGGTGTTCTCGATGTCGAGGGAGTAGGCCTGCTTGACGAACGTGACGCGTGCGTAGGCGATGCGCCCGTCCGCGCTGATCTGGCTCGCGTTGGCGGCGTCGTACGGGCTCGCCACCTCACCGACGTCCGGCATGCGGGCCATGTCGGCCAACGCTGCCGTCACGCGGTCACGCACCGCCGGGTCGTGGACGGTCCCGCGTTCGACCTTCCACACCACCGCGTCCTCGTCGCCGGACAGCTCGGGGAAGGCGTCGGCCATCCGGTCGTAGGCCTTCGTCGAACCGGTGCCCGGCAGTTCGAGCACGTTGACGTGGGCGCTGCCCACCGCCGCACCCGCGCCTACCGTGCCGATCAGCACCACGAGCCACATCGCCAGGACCGACCACCGGTGCCGGAAGCACCACCGCGCCCAGGACGCCATTTCGATTCCCTTCTCTTGCGGGAGCTCCGCGCCCGCTTCAGGCATGACAAACACCGGGGCCGCAGCTGGTGGGCTGCGGACCCGTCGGACCAACTGGATTCGCCGTACCGGGCTGCGGCCGTTTCCCTCGCCCGCCCGTGCCTTTCGGCTGCTCGGGCGGCGGTCGGGCCGACAGCCGCCTCAGGCCAGGGCGCGGCGTAGCGCGGCGGCGAGTTCGGCGATTTGCCGTTGCGAAACCCCGGCGGTGAGGACGGCCTGGGATCCGTGGAACGTGCCGGGCCACTGGTGCAGGTCGACGGAGACGCCCGCCTGGAGCAGGCGTACCGCGTAGTCGATGCCTTCGTCGCGGAGCGGGTCGAACTCGGCGGTGGCGATGTACGCCGGCGGCAGACCCGACAGGTCGGCGGCGCGGGCGGGGGCGGCGTACGGTGTCGCCGCCTGGGGGCCCAGGTAGTGCCGCCACACCGCGCTGATCGTGTCGCGGTCGTGCCAGGGCGTGTCGGTGAAGGTCCGCTGTGACCAGGTCTCTTGGCGGTCGTCGAGGACGGGCTCGTTGAGCAACTGGAAGCAGATCGCGGGCCCCTGCCGGTCACGCGCCCGCAGCGCCACGGCGGCCGCCAGGCCCGCCCCCGCGCTGTGGCCGCCGACCGCGATCCGCGCCGGGTCGATGCCGAGCTCGGTCGCGTGCTCGGCCGTCCAGGACAGGGCGGTGTAGGCGTCGTCGAAGGCGGCCGGGAACCGGTTCTCGGGGGACCGGCGGTAGTCCACGGCGACCACGACCGCGCCGGAGCCTTCCGCCAGCCGCACGGCCCACGGATGGTCGCTGTCCAGATCGCCGAAAACGAATCCGCCGCCGCGTAGCCAGACGATCGCGCCCTGTGCTTCGCGTGGGCGGTAGATCCGCAGCGCAACGTCCGGATCGGCGTGCACGCTCACGTCCTCGAACTCCACGTCGGAGGCTGTCGACGCCGGCTTGGCCGCGGCGCGCTCGGCGAAGTCCTTACGCGCCGCGGCCGGGTCGTTCAGATCCATTTTCGGAAAGAACGGGATGAATGCTTCGAGTTCGGGATCCATGACGATCATCCTCGCGGTCGCCGACCGCGAGGTCATCCGCCATCCGTCGCGCGATGAGCGCCAATCTCACACCGACCGGCGCAGCGTTTTCTCTTACGCTCTCGCCATGGAAGCTCTGGCCGTCCGGCTGTCGAAACTGGATCCGCACTCTGAAGGTGCCATCCGCGTTGTCGCGTTCTTCGACACGCTGATGCGCCGGCGGGTGGACCTTGCGGCGCTCGCCCGGGCCTCGGCAGGCCTGGCCGAATGCGTGGTCGGGATCCGACTCCACGGCACAGGCAAGGTCATCCGCGTCGCGCCCGACGGCGGGGAGAGGTCCGGGCCGCCGCCCGCATCCCCTACGGCGCCGATCACCCTTGACGACGAGGAGGTCGGCACGGCGTGGCTTGAGCGCCCCGGCCCGGCCGGCCTGCTCGACGACGTGCTGCTGGACCGGCTCGCCATCGCCGCCGCGGCGGTCTTCGAAAGGTACGGCCCGGCCCGCACCACCATGGCCGACCCCGCGCTCGTCGAACTGGCGGTCAGCGCGGACAGCGACGAGGCGGCCAGGGCCCGCGCGCTGCGGCTCCTGGGGTTCGCCGCCGGCCTGCCGGTCCGCGTCGTCGCCGTGCGATCGCCGCTCCCGCTCGACCGGATCGGAAGTCTGATCTGCCCGGGCCGCCCGGTGAAAGCCGCACCGCTCGCCGACGTGGGCGTGCTCCTGGCCACCACCGTCGACACGACCCGCTTTCCGGCAGGCGTACGCGCGGGCGTCGGGGCCGCGAACAGCCCCGACCTTTCCTGGCGGCAGGCCCGCACCTCGCTCCGTTTCACCACCCCCCGCCGGCCGGTCGTGCGCTACGACGGCCTCGGCGCCCTGGCGCTCCTGGCGGAGGTCCCCCAGGACGCCGCGCGGGAAAATGCCGACGTGGTCGCGATCGCCCGCATCGCCGGTACCCCGGAGGATCTGGAGACCCTGGACGCCTACTGCACCACAGGTTCCCAACGCCGGGCCGCCGACCTCCTCCACCTCCACCACAGCAGCGTCGCCCGCCGCCTCGAACAGATCGGCAAGACCCTCGGCATCGAACTCACCGAACCCGGCGGACTGCTGCGCGCCAGCCTCGCCCTCATCACATGGCGGCTGCTCGACCACTGAGAAGAATTTTCGTTCGCCCGGCGCCCACGCTGTCCGAGGCGGACACGGTGGAACTCGGAAGCGCGGACGGGCGCACGTGGTTGCCCCCATGCCACCGACAACGCCACGCACAACGCCGTTGCCGTAACCAACTCCACGACGGGACGACACCACATGCGGCATCGCGCCGATTCGATACACACGCAACGCCCCTGGCAGCTCCTGGCGGGGGTGGTCGCCGCCTTGGCACTCACAACCGCCGGATGCACCAAAGACGACGCAAAAGGTGCGGGCGGGGGCGAGAACACCGCCGCAGAACCCAAGGCCCCCGCAGGCCACCTCGCCGACCTGCCCCGGGAACTCGCCAACGCACCACGCATCGTCACATATGGCCGGACCGCCGAGGACTGGACCGCAGAAGGCGTCGACGGTGACCAGGCATTGCCCGGTGGACACAGCACCCCACCGGTGCAAAGGCTCAGAGAGGAGATGGAATACCTCGGGTACACAGACCTGACCGACGTGCAGGGCGCCTACTACTACAACGCAACGGCCGGCCCCTCGGCCCCGAACCACATCCTCGTCATCACCGGCGAGCGCACCAAGACACCACCGGATCAGTGGCTGGCCCGACTGGCCGCCAAGGACGACGACGAACCCGCGGAACCCGGCGCCAAGACCACCAAGGGCCCGTCCGCCGGCGGCACGCTCACATGCGAGGACAACGGCAGCGACGCAACCCGCAACGCCTCGTGCATGTGGGCAGACGACAAGCACTGGATCGACATCCGAGCAGACGTCGCGGACACAGCCGCCGTACGCGCACTCGTGAACCAGATCCGAGCGGGTCGGAATCCGTAGAGTGCCGCCGCCCGGGGTCCGTGACGGGGAACAGCCGGAGGGAAGCGTCATGGCGTTCCTTCGAGTCCCGGGACTCGGTGACCACGATCGTGTCCGGGTCGTCGGCGGCCAGGCCCACCACGTAGCTCCGGCAGCCGAGGCCCCGGAGACCCTCGACTCCGGAAAGCAGAATCTGGTGCCGTTGTCGCGGCAGGAGTCCTTGACCATCCAGCCGTCCGTGCTCAGCTTCTCCTTGAGGTTCGCCATGGCGGTGTCGATGTCGGCACCGGACGTCGGCAGGATGTTCCACGGGTGGTGGACGCGGAAGTAGGTGTTCGGGTCCTTGCCCGCGCACTCCCGGACGCCGGGCCCCGGTGTGGATGCCTTACCGGGCACCCCCACGAAGTCGTCGAGCCGGCTGGAGACCTACTTCACGGCGGCGACCGCCTCCGCGGTGTCCGCGGTGCCCGCGGACGGGATCTCCGGGGACTTGCCGGTGGCGTTATCGGTGATGCCACAGCCGGTGAGGAGAAGTCCGGTCAGTGCCAGGGCCAGGCAAGTGCCGCCCGGCCGGTACCGACGCGGGAGGGGGTGTGGTGCGCGGAGCATGAAGATCCTCTGTGTTCTCGGTGGACCCTGTGGGTCGGTGACAGCGCCGCGCGGCGGCACCGTCCGGGAGCGTCGCGCTACTGGGGAGCGGTGACGTCGTTGCTTTCGAAGTAGACGTGGAGCCAGACGAGCGCCGCCAACGCGAGGGCGAGACCGGCGAGCCCGATCACACCGACGAAGACACACCCGCGTGTGGCCGCAACCCTGCCGCAGCGGTGGGCGGGCACCGGCGAGGCTGGCGACCCTATCTACGTACGAACATCCCATCAACGATCCGCAGTCCGGAACAGCGTCGCTATGCTCGCCCCGCCTGAGTACCGGTACTCACCGCGTCGCCGAAGCCAGCCCGGCGGAAGCTGCCCGGGACAACCGTTCCCGTTGACGGGCCAACAAAATTCAGTAGCTTGGCGGGGAGGCGTGGTGGCGGTCGCGGTGCCGGCGGGACTGCACAAAGCCGCCATGAGCCGAGGAGCGCGGCAGGGATGACGAGCACGACATGGTCCGGTTCGACCCGGTGGCAGGCGGGGGTGCTGTCGTTCACCGGCGCGCTCGGCAGCGCCCACGCGCACGCGCATGCCGCCGTGCAGATCCTCACCGTCGAGCGCGGCACGGTGGTGCTGACCGACGCGGCCGGACACGCCCGGGCGGTGGTCCGCGCGGTCATCCCCGCCGGAGCGGTGCACACCGTCGAGACCGGGCCGGACGCGTACGGCACCACCGTCTACCTCGACCCCGACCACACCGCGGCACCCGGTGCGGCCGGGTCCGGCGGCGCCGATCCCCGGCACGTCGACACATGGACCGCCCTTTCCGTCCCGGAACCCGGCGCCCCCGGCCGGAAGGTGCTGCACCCGGGGTTGGCCGCCGTACTGGCGATGTCACCCGGCACGGGCGGACCCGGCTCGCTGACCGAGGCCGCCCGCACGGTCGGGCTCTCACCCGGCCGACTCGGGCGCCTGTTCACCGACCAGCTCGGCCTGCCCTACACCGCCTGGCGGCGCTGGGCCCGACTCAAGCACGCCGCCGAACTCGCTCGTGCGGGCGTCACCTTGACCGACGCCGCGCACGGCGCCGGGTTCACCGACAGCGCCCACCTCACCCGCGTCGTGCACGCCCTCTTCGGCCTCACCCCCACGCAGGCCCTCGCCGCCGCCCGCTGGAGCACCGACCCCCACGAGGAGCGCGACGCACACCGCGACAGCTGCGTACAAGGCACCGGGCCGCCTCCCCACGCACGCTGACGGGCATGACCACCACAGACACACCCACCGGCCCCGCCGCCGACGCGGACGCGGCCGGGCCCAGGACCGGCGCACCCGCCTGGGCGGTGCGCTACGCGTACGTGCCCGTGATGCTGCTCGGCGTCAACGCCGCCGCGATCACCCTGATGGCGACCGGCCGTTCCAAAGCCTGGCTGCTCGCGTTGCTGGCGCTCGCCGTCGGCCTGTCGTTCGCCGCCGAACGCGTGCTGCCCTATCACCGGCCGTGGAACACCGGCCGCGGCGACTCGGGGCGCGACCTCGCGCACGCCGTGGTCAACGAGGGCCTGCTGTTCGCCTCCCTCGCGGCCATCCCCGCTCTGGCCGGCGTGCTCACCCTCGCCGACATCTGGCCCCACCACTGGCCGTTCGCCCTCCAGGTCCTCGCCGCGGTGCTCGTCGCCGACGCCGGGATCACCCTCACCCACTACGCCAGCCACCGCATCAAGGTGCTGTGGCGGTTCCACGCCGTCCACCACAGCGTCAAACGCTTCTACGGCTTCAACGGCCTGATGAAACACCCCCTCCACCAGATGATCGAAACCACCGCCGGCGTCAGCCCGCTCCTGCTGATCGGCATGCCCGCACCCGTCGCCGCAGCTCTCGCCCTCACCGTCGCGGTGCAGCTGTTGCTCCAGCACTCAGGCGCCGACTACCGCATCGGCCCCCTCAAGCACCTGCTCGCGCTCAACGAGGGCCACCGCTTCCACCACCTGAAATGGACCGGCATCGGCGACGTCAACTTCGGCCTGTTCACCCTCGTCTGGGACCACCTGCTGCGCACCTACTCCTACGACCCCGCACGTCGGTTCACCAGCGACGACCTGGGCATGGCCGCCAAACCGCACTACCCCGACGCCTACCTCGCCCAGCTCGCCGAACCGTTCAAGTCCGCCGCGAAGGAGGCCGAGACCACCCACAGCTGACGAGCCTAGACGCCCGGGACGCCGCGGTGCGGGACGGCTTTCGGCCTCCCCGGCGGCCCGTCCGGCCTGTGCTGGTCGAAAACTCGGATACCGGTCCTGACCTGGCATGTTCATGCGACAACGTCGTACTCGTTGAGTAGCCCGCCCAGTCGTTGGCGGCGTCGGGCCGGGTTGGTAGCGCGGTCACGTTCTGGATGTCGTCCGGGGCCCGCACGTCCGGTCCATCGCTTTGGTGGTTGCGGCCGGCGTTGTAGTGCCCGACGTACGCGTCGAGGAGCACGCGCACGTGACGTTTCCGGTGACGAGGATCCGGTCGGTGCACTCGCGCCGGACGGAGGCGATCCGGCGTTCCGCGAACGCGTCCATGGTCGGCGCCTGCGGTGCGGTGGGCACGACGTCGATACCGATGGAGGCGAAGACCGCGTCGAAGGGGGCGGTGAACTTCGCGTCGCGGTCGCGGACCGGGTGGGTGAACAGGTGTCCGGTGTCGACGAGGTCGGCCGAGACTCGCGTGTGACCTGCACCGCCCAGGCGCCGGTCGGATGCGCGGTGACCCCGAGCAGCCGCACCCGCCGGGTGCCTAGCTCGATGGCGAACGCGGCGTACAGCCGCTTCAGCGTTGCCGGCGCGGCGGATCGCGGCGTTGAACACGCTTGGACCTGTCGACGCTGAAGACTGGCAAGATCTTCGTAGCCGGAGATCATCCGGGCGCGATGGTCGGCCGAGCCGCATAGTGGCGGCGTAGGTGAGCGATCAGGACGACGCCGAGGCCGCTCCGCCCGAGCAGTGCGCGCAGATGCGCCGCCTGCTCGGTCTGCACCTCTGGTCGCGTGGCCTGGCCTCGCGGTTCCCCTGTGACGAGGTACTGGTCAGCGGGAAAACCGGGACGGCCGACCATCCGCGACGATGTCGGCGTCGTGGAGTATCCGGATGGTGGCCACCACGCAGTCGCCATCTTCACCCGGTCCGGCTCTACCAACGCCATCTCCCTGCGGACCGATGCGGCAATCGGCACGGCCGCGTGCCTCGCCATAGCCCGGCTGAGGTCCACAAACCGCGCCGACGGATGGCAGTCGTTCTGACTCGGGCCTTTCGAACGGAGTTTGTGGTGGAACTCGCTGAGTGGTCGGCGACACGGTCGATTCCCTGGACAACGCGCCTCTGGCCCGGCCCCGAACCGTCTGCCATGATCGCCGACCGTGTGCCGTTCGATCCCTCATCCCCGTGCCCTGGGTGCCGCGCCTCCTCGGCGGCAGGTGCTGCTCGGTGCAGCCGGGGTTCTCCTCCTAGGCTGCGGCCGGTCCGACGGACAGACGCGCCCCGAACCGACACGGAGCTCCCCGATGACACTGCCTCAAGCCGAAGTGCGCTGGACATTCGAGAGCTACGGGACGAGTGCGGTCACCCCCGCGTTCGCCGGCAACAGGCTCTTCGTCGCGGGCGCGTCCGTTTCCGCGCTCGACCCCGGCACCGGGCAGGTGCTGTGGGAGAACGCGACCGACGACATCGCCGACTGCACGCCCGTCGTCGTCGACCGCACCGTCTTCGTGACCGGTGGGGACCTCCGGGCTCTGGACACGGAGACCGGCGCGGTGCGCTGGCGCCGACCGCCCACCTCCGAAGGAGGCTTCCACGACGCAAGCCACGCGAACGGCCTCATCCTCGCGGGCACAGGAGCCGGCACGGTGCGCGCCTGCGACGCAGCGACGGGAGAGGACCGCTGGCATGCGGCCGTCGGCGGACACCTGCTAGCCGCACCGCGCTTCGCTGACGGCACCATCTACATCAGCTGCACCGACGCTCTGTACGCGCTCGACACGGGCACCGGCACCCGCCGCTGGTCTGTGGACTTCGAGGGCGGCCTGATCACAGCGGCCACCGTCATGTGCGGGCGGGTGTTCATCGGCATGGCCATGTCCCAGTCACGCGGAGCATTGGGAGTACGCGCCGTAGACGCGGCATCCGGCCGCACGCTCTGGCACACCGAAACCCAGGGGTTCGTGGGCAGCCCACCAGTGTTCGGTGGCCAACTGCTGTATGCGACCGAGGCGTCGGGGGGCGTCCTCGCCCTCGATCCAGTCAGTGGAGCGGTGCGCTGGCGCGTGGAACTCGAGGATGCGGGCCACGGCCTCGCGCTCGACCGCGGGCTCCTCTATGTGTGCGGCGTCCGA
This sequence comes from Embleya sp. NPDC025285, assembly GCF_055558835.1. Lineage (NCBI taxonomy): Bacteria > Bacillati > Actinomycetota > Actinomycetes > Kitasatosporales > Streptomycetaceae > Embleya > Embleya sp. NPDC025285. Next base: position 57,531 of record NZ_JBVHLU010000044.1, on the reverse strand, counting down.
ACGCTGACCACGCTGGACGTCGCCTCGCAGGCACCGCTGTGGTCGATGCGCCCCGATGCCTTCGGTCTGTGCGACCCGTTGCTCTTGGACGACATCGTGATCCTGTGCGACGACTCGGGGTTCGTGTATGCGGTGGACAGGGGCCAGCGACCGAAACCCGACCGGCGCGGGTGATCAAGAGCTATGCCGCAGGCAGGCAGCGGCGGGGCCGAAGACCCCGACCGCGTGGGCGAGGGCGGCGAGCCGCTCGCGCGGGCTGTCCGCGCCGACGGTCGCCCGGTCCCGTCGATGCGGCCGGTGGGGACGGGTGACCACAGGCTCCGGACTTTGATACCTGAGTGCTCGGGTTGCCACACTTTGACGAGGCGCGGCGTTCCGGGCGCTTTGCGACGTTCAGCGTGAGCTGGGCATCCGCGAGGTGGGCCGTGCCAATGAGTTGTATAGAGACGCTGTCCGCGCATACCGAAACCGATGGCCGCCGGAGTTCTGGCCACGCTACCAGTGCGGGAAACCGCACATCGGCGTGTACAGCTCGGCCCGGTGCTCGCCGCGGCGGTCGCCGATCACCGACCCAACCGGCCGAAGGTACGCACCCCGTCCAGCACGTCAGGCGGGGTTTGGGGTGCAGGCAGAGCCTATGAGCCGCTGCTGCCAAGCGGGGTCGTCCGCGTGTCAGGGCCCGGCGTTCAGGCCGCCTCTCCCTCGGTAGGACCGGGGCGTGCGACGGGCATTACGCGGGTCGCACCCCCCGGGCCTCGTGGTTTCGGCGTGCCGACGGCGGTCAGTGCAGGACAGTGACCTGCTTCCGGCCGGCGTCGTTGCCGGGTGCGATGTCGGAACCGTGGTCGGCGATGCGCGTGCCGTGGCTGGACTTTCGGTGGAGGAGCAGGAGGAGAGCGGTGGCCAGGCCGACGGCGGCGAAGATCGCGGTCGCCATGAAGCCGGCCTGGTAGCCGTCCGTCAGACCCACCGGTGTGGGGGCGGATGTGTGGGCCAAGGCGACGGAGGTGGCGATGGCGATGCCGAGGGCTGCGCCGATCTGGAAGACCGCGTTGTTGATGCCGGACACGAGTCCGGATTCCTCGGGCTTGGCTCCGGTCAGCGACGCGATGGAGGCTGCGACGTTGGTGCTGCCGATCCCGGCGCCGAAGACGACCAAGCCGAGGAACAGGTCGCTCCAGTATCCGCCGGCCGCGTCGATGCCGGTCAGCAGGAGCAGGCCGCCGCCGAGCAGGGTCATGCCGACGATCGCGATGGCCTTGTAGCCGACCCTGCCGACGAGCTTGGCGGCGACGTTGGCGCCGATGATGGACATGACCGCGTAGATCGCGGTGGAGAGGCCGAACTTGACGGCGCTGTAGCCGAGGACCTGCTGCGCGTACAGGGACGTGATCAGGGCGCCGCCGTAGACCGCCATGGCGACGATCAACATGAGGATGTTTCCGCCTACCAGTGTCGGCGAGCGGAAGATGCGCAGGGGCACCAGCGGGGCCTTCGAGCGGGCCTCGACGATCACGAAGAGTACGAACAGCACTGCGGCGCCGGCCAGTATGCCGAGGGTGTGGCCACTGGTCCAGCCCGTTTCGGGGGCTTCGACGACCGCGTACACCAGCAGTCCAATGGCCGCGGTGACGGTGAGGGCACCGGCCGGGTCGAAGTACTTGCGTCCCGGACGGACCGGGGTCTCGCGCAGCATCTTCGGCCCGAGCAGCAGCACCGCGGCGACGACCGGCACGTTGATGAAGAAGATCCACTCCCAGCCGAGGCCGTCGGTGATCGGACCGCCGATCAGCAGCGCGGCCGTGGCGCCGAACGCGCCGACACCGGTCCAGATGCCCAGCGCCTTGTTGCGCTCGGCCCCCTCGGCAAAGGTGTTCATGAGCACGGCCATCGCCGTCGGGGTCATCACCGCGGCGGCGGCGCCTTGCAGGACGCGCGCGCCGATCAGCACCTCGTCGGCCCACGCGACCCCGCACAGGACCGACGCGATTCCGAACAGTGCGGTGCCGACCAGGAACATTCTGCGACCGCCCAGCAGGTCGGCCGTCCGGCCGCCGAACATCAGCAGACCGCCGAAGCTCAGCAGGTACGCGCTCATCACCCATGTCGAGTCACCGGCCGCGAAGCCCAGCTCGGTCTCGATCGCAGGAAGCGCCAGCATCACGATCTGCGAGTCGACGATCACCATGAAGAACGCCGCCACCAGCAGGGTGAGCGCTCGCCATCTCTGCGGATCGGGGGGCGATGTGCGTTGTGTCTCGATGCGCGTGCCGCGGGCGTTCCGATTTCGCGCAGCGTCGGTCATGAATTCCTCATCCTGAAGTCCGGAGTCTGCCGTCCCGTTCTCGACATGCCTGCGGGAGGGACGGCGGGACGGGTTCCCGAAGGCGGTCTCGAGCATCGCCATTCCACGGCTCTGCAACAATGCCGATCCGCTCAAACGGCATTGAGCACGGCTAAAGGTCGGAGACACCGCTACATGGAACGGCAGGAATACCGGCTTTTTTCACGCTTGCCAGAGAATTGCGCTTCGGTCGCACCGCCGGCACTGCTGGGTGTGAGCGCGGGCCGCGTCACCCAGACGATCCAGAAGCTGGAACGTCGGGTCGGCACACCGGTGTTCGAATGCCCATGCCGCCGCGTGCCGCTGACCACGGTCGGCGAGCGCTTGCGTGACGACCCGGGATGTGACTGCCCGGCCCTGGAAGTCTTGAGCACGCCGCGCCCGTTGTGATCGATGGACGCCGTCTCGGTCGTCCGGTGTGGCGCGTTTGCCTGTCCGCGAGTGGATGGAGCTGTCGTTGCGATACGACCTAGCCGAAACCTTCACCGGCCGGCCGTTGGACGGCAATCAGCTTGCCGTCTTCGCGGACGGAGCGCCGCTCGACGATGGGTTTATGCAGGCTGTCGCGTTGGAGATGAGCCTCTCCGAGACTGTGTTCCTCACTGCTCCGTGGGACGGCGGCGATGCGCTGGTGCGGCTATCGTCCCGGTCACAACGATCCCCCGTGAGACGGGTCGGTTTGCCGACTGGATGGACCAGCCCGTGCCGAAGGTGACGCGACCCTCGACGGGCCGGCTCACCAGTTGCTCGACGTGCTCGGCCCGGCGGGCAACGTACTGCCGGTCACGCTGAGCGACGCGGGTTTCCGGCATCTGTACGTAGCCGCCGAAAACCCCGAGGCAGTCTTGGGCATCGTGCCGAACTACCCCGCGCTCGGCGCCGTCGCCGGCAGCGACCACGTCGATGTGTGCGCCACGACGGGACTGACCAGTGCTGTGACCCGGACATTCTCGCCTTTTGACAAGGTGCCTGAAGACCCGGCGTGCGGCTTGGCGGCCGACCCGCCGGCCGCCCATCTGGTCCGCCACGGACTCCTCGCGTCCGGAACCCGATCACCCTCAGCCAGGGTGAGGCCGTCGGCAGGCCGTCCACGCTGTACGCCACCGCCCGCGCGAACCGGAACAAGATCCGCTCCCATCCGCGTCGGCGAAAGCGTCTGCCTCATCGGCAACGGGCAACTGACCCTGCCCACCGGCTTCCTACGCACGAACGGACGGCGATGCCCGCCGGGAACACAGCGGCCGCGGAAACCGGAGGGGTGGCCGGCGCTCAGGACGAGGACGAGCTCTCGCCGCAGCCATGTGATCTCTGCGGGACGATGATCGTGATCGGGGGCGGCAGCGAGCTGCACGCGACCGTCCAGGACTCCCTCGCGATTCATTCGCACAACGCCCGGTATGACGGCGAGCGCCTGGTCGTGGCGTGCTCCGACGAGCCAGGTGACGCTCGCGTTCGTATCGGAGTCGCAGCGCGGGTTCAGTGCTCGGACACCATGATCGCCGCGGTTCGGGACCTGGAACAATACCGACTGCCTAAACGAATGTTGAGTTTCACTAAGGGAAGGGAGGGGGCCTTGGAGCGCCACGAGATGGAGGCGTTTTTGGCGCTCGCCGAGGAACTGCACTTCGGTCGCACGGCGGATCGTCTGGGTGTTTCCGCCGGACGGGTCAGCCAGACCATCGCGAAACTGGAGCGCCGGGTGGGCGGGCTGTTGTTCGAGCGAACGAGTCGGCGCGTCGCCCTGACGCCGATCGGACGGCAGCTATGCGAGGACCTGCGCCCCGCGTACACGCAGATGCAGCAGGCATGGGCGGCCGCCGTCGCGTCGACACGGGGCATGGGCGGGGGGCTGCGGATCGGGTATTCCAGCCCGAGGGCCGCCGATCTGATCCTGCGCGCGGCCGAGGCCTTCCGCGATTCCTGTCCCGAATGCGAAATCGGTATCCAGGAAGTGCAGCTCGCCGACCCGTTCGGGCCGCTGCGCGCCGGCCAACTGCACTTCCAGATCACCGAGGTCCCGGTACAGGAGCCCGATCTCACGGTCGGACCGGTCCTCATCTCCGAGCAGCGGGTGCTCATGGTTCCCAAGGCCCACGAACTCGCCCGCCGCGAGTTCGTGACACTCGAGGACCTGGCCCATGCGACGATCATCACCTTCGCCGGCATGCCGCAGTACTGGGTGGACCACCATTACCCCCCGTACACACCCACCGGAGCACCCGTAACCCGGATCACAGCAACCTATTGGCAGGAAGCCCTGGCGATGGTAGGTGCGGGAAAGGGCTGCACGATGGTGAGCACGGGCGCGGTGCCCTACTACTCCCGACCCGACACGGTGTGCATTCCCTTCAACGACGCGCCCCCCGTCAACTACGCGGTGATCCATCCGGTCACGGGGATGAACCACCGGGTGATCCGGGCATTCACCCAGGCCTTGATCGAGACCTCCGGCAGCTTCCGGGCCGATGCCCGGTCCGACGGTCCACCCACGCCGTCGGCTCCGGCCTCCTGAGTGCGTCGGGACCAAGCGAATCTGCTGATCAGCGCCGGGTGTTCCTACGAGGCAAGTAAGGCACGTGTGGTGCTGTGAGGTGACGGACGGGGGTGGCTCCGGCCTCGCGTTGTGTGCGTGCGGGGCGGTCGAGGCTACCGGATGAACGCCGGCATGTACTGCCACCCCTGCCGGTCCCCGCACACCCCGTCGACGCTCGGTCGTCCCCACGAACCATGCCCTGCTGACGGCGACCGGGCCGCCTCCAGCCCCGGGCCGACCGAACGCGGACGCTCTCTCCGCGGCGCGGCAGGGTCGAACCTGAAACGTCGTGAAGGATTTGCTTTCGGAAGTCCAGTCGTCGTCGACAGCAGCTCCCCGAGAGTGCGGGCAGTCGACTGTCAACGGCCAGTCTTATCGGTTCTGATCCACTTCTTGTGGTCAGGTGGCAGAGGGTAACAACGCTCAGTCCGCGAGGAGGATTTGCCGTCGGAGCAGGTCGAATCCGGCTCGACCGTACCCGTTCCTTTTGATCCGCTTCACCCTGTTCACGTTGCCCTCGACCTTGCCGGAGTTCCATTCCAGAGTGAGTCCGGCGGTGACGGCATCGAAGTCCTGTCGTAGGCCACGGGCCAGACTCCGCAGCGGTTTCAACCCGGTGCGCTCGGCATCCGTGAGCCACCTGTCGAGATCGCCGCTGCGGCGCTCGGTCATCATCTGTGCGAAGGTGCGGACGCACTCGGTGACGGCTTCCAGTTCCGGGCAGCGGGCGAGGAGTTGCTCGAGCTTGAGCGCGTTGCTCTCGTTGATCTTGTCGGGGTGTGCGGTGATCAGCCAGGTGGCCTTCCGGATGGTCAGCTCTTTGGGTTTGTCGGGTGCGGGTTTGCCGCCGGCCCGTATCTCTTGAAGGTGACGGCGGACGGTTCGTTTGCTGCCGCGGTAACCGAGCTCGACGATCTCCGCGTGCAGCCGTGCCGCGTCCGTGCAGCCCTCGTTCCAACGCCGGTGCAGATAAGGCGAATAGGCATGGACCTGGCCGTAACTGCGGGAGCCGATGGCGAGGTACGCATCGTCAGGGGTGGCCGCGTGCGCGTACCGACGCACCGTATTGCGGTCCAGGCCGAGGGTTTCGGCGATCACCTGGATCTGTATGCCCTTGTCATACAGGGCGTGCACGGCGGCGTGACGCTCGTAGCGCTGTATGACGCGCGGCCCCTCCGCCGACTCCAGCAGCCCCCGGTCGGCCGCCTCGGGATCCTGCGTGGTGGTGGCCTCGGGAGAGGCGGTCTCGAAAGGCTCGGCCAGGCAACTTCGGTGTGCGGCAACGCACTTCCCGACGGCCTCGCACAGGTTCTTCCATAAAGTACTGGTGGGCCGTTGGCGAGGTGCCTGCTGAGCAGGTCCTTTTCCGACGGCCCCCAGCCCGAACGACGCATGCGACTTGTCACCGCACGTCGCTCTCCAGTGACTACTCCGTGAGTGCTGCGACGGGTCTCTTGCCGTGGATGTCCGTGTGACAAGTCCCGCAGACCACACGAGACATGGCTCGCCCCGCTGATCGTGCCGGGGTGGGCGGAGCGTTACGGACGGTCGGTCCGCTACGACCGGCTGCCGAAGAGCAGGGCCGAGCTTGACGCCTACGTCGAACAAGTCGGCGCGGACGGCATGTTGCTCCTGCGCGCGGCACACGCGCCGGACGCCCCGCCGAGGCTGCGGGCCCTGCCATCGATGCAGGTCCTGCGGCAGGTCTGGGTGCAGCAGTACTGGTACGACGCCTCCGGGCGGCTGCGCCGGCGGGGCCCGAAGGACACCAAGGACCGGGCCAGTCGCCGGGACCGGCCTCGTCGGGCCGCGTCCGCCCCGGCCGCCGACGGGTCGCCCGACCCCGAATCGGCGCGGGTGCCCTGGTCGAGGATGGAGGTCGTCACGCCGCACGATCCCGAGGCCCGGTTCTGCCACAAGGCCGGCAAGGCCGCGTGGGTCGGCTACCGCGTCCATCTGACCGAGACCTGCGACACGGGCGGGCCGAACGTGATCGTGCACGTCGCCACGGCGCCCGCTCCGGAACAGGACATCGAAGCGCTCGACGGCATCCATACGGCTCTCGTCGCCCGTCGATTGGCCGCGCGAGCATCTGGTCGACGCCGGCTACGTCAGCGCGGAGACGATCCGGCACGCAGCCGCCACGCACGGCATCGACCTGACCGGGCCGGTCCGGGTCGATCCGCGCGCTTGCGACCGACCCGGCTTCGCCAAGGAGGATTTCACCTTCGACTGGGACAGTCGCACCGCGACCTGCCCACGTGGGGTCACCAGCCCACCGTGGAAGCCCACCCTCGGGGATCAACAGCCCCGATTTTCCGTCCTGTTCCCCAAGGCCGCCTGCAGGGCCTGCGAGGACCGGCTCCGGTGCACCGGCAACACCGGCGGCCGTGGTCGACATCCGACCCTGATGCCCCGGCCTCTGCACCAGATCCAGAGTCGGGTCCGCCGGGATCAGCAGACCCCGGAATGGCGGCGGCAGTACGCGATGCGGGCCGGCTGTGAGGCGACCGTCTCCGAGACCGTCCGGGCCCACGGGATGCGCAACTGCCGCTACCGCGGCATCGCAAAGACCCATGTCCAACACGTTCTCGCTGCCGCCGGTACCAACATCGCCCGGCTCAGCGGATGCCTACCACCAGGCACGATGCCCACCCGAACACCCAGAGCTCCCAGCCGTTTCCAGCGACTCTGCGACGAGCTCGCGATCCCCCGGAATCACTGACTCACAGAAGATCACCGACAGCATCCGGAATGTGACGCAGAGCCGTTAGCTTTACAGTCCCGGGGTGGATCCCGGGGAGGCGTTCGAAGTGGTGTGTCGGTGGTGGGAGTCGGCGCTGCAGTGGGAGCGGGAGGAGATCCGGCCGCGGCGGCTGCGCGCGGTCGCGGGTGGGGACGCCGGGGGTGATTTCGAGTGGTGGCGGGTGGTCGGGCGGGACGCGGTGACGTTCCCGGAGGTGGTGGTCGTCGGGGCGTGGATTCGCCGGTTCAGTCGGTGAGTTCGAGGACGACGCGCAGTGCTGCGGAAACGCGGGTCATCACGGCAGGGTCGGCGGTCCCCAGGAACGTACCCGAGCGGATGCGTTTGTCAGTCAGCGCGACCAGGTCGACCGCAACGGCGGCACCCGCCACCGGTTCACTGATCGGTACCGTGACGACGGTGTCCGGTGCGCCCCCGGTCTGGTCGATCATCATGCACACCAGCGTCCCGGACAGCGCGCGGATGGCGGCGTCGGACTCGACGATCAGGACAGCCCGCACATTGGTGGCCAGGGACACCTCCCAGACCTGCCCGCGCGCGAGGTTCATGCGACGTCCTCGCCGAACACGTCCGCGAGCTCTTCCACGTCCTCGCCGTGCCGACCGCGCCACGCCTCGATCGCCTCGCCCGCCTCACGCAGGACCTCGGCACGCAGCGCACGTTCGACATAGGCGGAGAGATTCCCCGCCGACGCGGCCTTGGCGTTGGCCAGCAAGTCCGCAGGAATCGTCACCGTGACCCGTTCCTTGATCGTCATACCATCAATCATACGCCATGTATGAGTCGAGATTCGCAGCAGCCGTGACCGAACAAGCCGGAAGGACCGAAGCAAAACCCTGCGATCGCCGGATCCGGCAGCGCGTCCGCCACCGCCGAGGCCGACGCGGCCGCGGCCGCCACCCGTGCCGCCTTTCCCGGCTGGGCCGCCACGCCGCGCCCGCCGAGCGGGCCCGGGGCTGCTGCCCACCGCCGCCGACGGCCTCGAGGCCCGGCTCGCCGAGCCGGCGATCGTCGAGACCACGGACAACGGCGCGCTGCTTCGCTCGCACCTGCGCGGGGTGATGCCGCGGTCGCGCACAGCTTCCGCTTCTTCGCCGACTGGCTCACGACTCGCTCGGGCACGACGGCTTCGACACCAGGGGCCACGAGAATCGGGTCTCGTGGGATCCGGCCGGACCGTGTGTGCTGATCACGCCGTGGAACGCGCCGCTGATGCTGGCCACCTGGAAGGTCGCCCCGGCGCTCGCGGCCGGCAACACCGTCGTGCTCAAGGCCGCAGAGTGGACTCCGCCGACCGCGTCGCTCCTGGCCGACATCACCGCGAGGCGGGCCTGCGGCGGGCGTGTTCAACGTGGTTCAGGGGTACGGCGAGGAGGTCGGCGCCGCGCTGACCGCCCACCCGGACGTACGCCGGATCAGCTTCACCGGCTCGGTCCCCATCGCCTGGCACATCGGCGCCGCCGCGGCCGCCAACCTCACCCCGGTCAGCCTCGAACTCGCGGCAAATCCCCGCAGTTGGTCTTCGCCGACGCCGACCTGGACCTGGCCGTCGAGCAGTACGACAACGCCGGCCAGGTCTGTCTGGCGGCCACCCGGCTGCTCGTCGACGCCGCCGTCGCCGACGCGTTCACCACGCGGTTCCCGGCCGAGGCCCGCTCCCCGGTCCAGGGCAACCCGCGCGATCCGGCCACCGACATCGGCCCAACGTCCACCCGGAGCACCTCGCCCGGGTCGACGGCTTCGTCCGCCGCGCGCTTGACGCCGGCGCCAAGGCCCTGCTCGGCGGCGGCCCCGATACCGGACTGGGCAGGCTGTACTACCGCCCCACGCTGCTCACCGATGTCGCCCAGGACGCCAAGATCTCCAGGAGGAGGTCTTCGGCCCGGTGCCGACCCGCCAGACCTTCACCACCGAGGACGAGGCGAGCGCCCTCGCCGACGACAGCCGATTCGGGCCGGCCGCAGCGGTCGAACACTGGAGCATCCCCACCGACATGGCCAAACACGCGGCCCGCACACGGGCTGCCCACCTGTCCGGCACCACCCGCCGAATGTGCCGTTCGCCCCGCTGCCCACCTTCTGGTCCGACCAATACGAGGACCGCCTCCAGTCCTACGGCGCGCCCGCCCTCGGCACCTCCGACATCCGCCTCCTCGAAGGCGCCTGGAACACGGCTTGCGCGGTCGGCTACCACCGCGACGGCACCCTGGTCGGCGTGGTGGCCCTGACCTCCAGGTCCCACCCCTGGTCCACGAAGTACCGCCGACACCTCACCCGACGACGTGGACCGTCGGGGACGGGGTCGTCGCAGGGTTCGCAACCGGGCGCTCAGTGGGGATTTAGGTATGGAGCGCAGTGGTAAGTCGCTTTGCTGCAAGTGGCCTTCGATGGGATTTGCGCCTTACGTGGCTCGCCGCGGTCGTGAGGCTCCAGCTTCGAGTGCCTGTTTGCTCCGCTTCTCGGGCCTGCATTCCGTCTGGCTTAGCAATGGGGTGGAAGCTCCCTATTACTAGCGGGTCTTCCAGCCACTTCAGACTGTGCGCATTGGCGATTCAATTAGACAAAACCTGTCGAAACGGTCAGCGCGAATCAACATCAAACACCCACTGAGGAACGCAGCAGTAGGCGGTCCAGATCGATGCGCAGGTTCCCCGAAGGGGGCATGGGGGCGTCGAACACCGCCGGCCAGGCGTCGTCGATCGTCGCTGACTCGTCGCGACAGAAGGCAACGATCAAGGAGATCTTCATGGCGAATCACGAGACCTACGGATATCGGCGCATCCACGCGGTCCTGGCCCGTTCCGGCGAGGCAGCCTCCCCCGAACTCGTCCGCGCGTTGATGCGTGGCCTGGGGCTCGTCCCCTGTCAGCTCCGGCCGTGGCGGGTCGTGACTACCCGTGCCGACGGAGCGCACCCGCGCATCATCGAGTCCACCTTCGGCCCCAAGCTTCGGCATCGGCGTCCAGGGGGATAACCGCGCAGTACGCTCCGACGACTACGAGCCTCTGCAAATCCTCGACAACGAGGGCTTCACGCTGGACGCAGAACAGCACTGTCGACCACTACCTGTCCACCCAAAGCGGAACTCAGCACCAGGAAGTGGCCCGAACGCCGAGACGACCCGAACACCGGGGTGGCGAACCCGTGATCGGGTCGTCCGATCACTCGGTCAGACGTTGTGGACTCGGAAGCGGGAGACCGTGAAGTCGGTGGGGTCTCCCTCGTCGTGCACCCAGTTGAAAGAGACCTGGAAGCCGTCGTCGGTCGAGCCGAACTCGAAGTTGATATGCCCCTGTTCGTTGCCGTTCTTGGCCGCGACGTCGAAGCCCGCGGTGGCCCCCGCGCCCACCGGAGCGGCTTGCGGGATCGCCGCTTTGCCGTCGAGGTCGTTGGTCGTGGTGCTGGTGCCTTCGTAGAGCAGTTGGGTGCCCCGGTAGTCCAGCGTGCCGTCAGCGTTCGGCCTGACCTCGATCCTGGTTTCCAGGCGCACTTCGCCGCCGCAGAAACTGTCCCGTCGACTGGCGGTCCACTGGCCGACCGGCGCCTGCAGGTCATACCAAAAGTAGTCGCCGCCGCTGCCCTCGCAGCGCGTGTAGGTGCTGCCGCCCTCGTGGTCGTACAGGTTCACCCAGCCCTCCAGGCCGACGTGCCGGTAGACCACCGGCGTGGTCGTGCCGCCTCCCGTGCCGCCGCCCCCGCCGCCGCCCGGCTCGCAGTCCTGGCAGCGCTCCGCCGACGCGGAGCCGATCGTCAGCGCGCCCATCGCCAGGCTCGTGCTTGCCGTGAGCACAGCCGCCTTGCGCATCCGCCGCCAAAGCTTGTCTCGCATGGTTCCGTCCCCCTCGTTCGGTGGGTCTCGCTCAGCCGTTCTCTGGTTTGGTGGGTCCCGCTCGGAAGTACTCTCGTTCGGTGGGTCCCGCTCAGAAGTTCTCGATGGTGATGTCCGACCTGCCGTCGTCGGCGGCACCCTCGCCGCTGTGCACGTAGACGTTGGCCCCACCGGACCCGCCCACCGCGATGGTCGGCAGGATCTTGCTCGCCTCGCCGTCCAGGTCCTGCGTTTGGTAGTTCGTCCCCTCGAACAGCTTGAGGCGCACTACCGCCTGCATCGTTCCGTCGGCCGCCGGAAAGACGTCCACATACGTCTCCAACCGCACTTCGCCGCCGCAGAAGCTGTCCCGTCGGCTCACCGTCCACTGGCCGATCGGCGCGGCCAGTTCGTACGCGAAGGCGTCGGTGCAGTGCTTGTTGTCGCCGAAGATGCCCTCCGCGTCGGTCGTCGCGACGGAGCCGGTCAGCCGGACGTGGCGGGTGGGTCCGGTCGATCCCGCACCACCGCCGCCCCCGCCGCCGCCCGGCTCGCAGTCCTGGCAGCGTTCCGCGACGGCGGTGCCGACCGTGAGGGTGCCGGCCGCGACCACCGTGATCAACGCCAAAGGCGCCAACCGGCGGGTAAGTCGTCTCGCGTTCACATCGGTGTCCTCTTCGATGACGTCGCGCCGAGCGGATCGGCCCGACGAGCGGTATGGAATGCCGTGACCTCGGAAGGCACTTGGTCGACCGGTCCTCGGCACGGCTACTGTCAACCGGGCCGCCCCGCCGCACACAGAGTGGTCCGCTACTCCATTTCGCCGCGACGCATACTCCATGAAGCCGCCGACCCGTCGAACGAACGCGGTCCCCATGGGCGCGAATTCGTGCGGCAACGAGCCGGGGCCGGCATGCTGCCGAGAGCGTGTCCGTCTCGCGGGCCGTGGCCGGGGGGCCTATACGACGGGGGTCACAATGGACATCGCTCCGGGAGACGCGTGCCTGCCGTTCGTGGGCCGCGATGTGGAACTGGGCGAGCTGGACCGCGCGTTACGCGCGTCCACCTGTATCGGCACCGTGATCACCGGGGCGGGTGGGATCGGCAAGAGCCGTCTCGTCGAGGAATTCCTCGGTCGGTCCGCCCGTGGCGGTGATCCGGCAGACGTCCGCCCGCCAAGGGCGGGGGCGGGGGCTGCCTCTCGGCGTCGGCACATCGTACGGGTGCGGGCCACCCGAGCTTCGGCGTCGGTGGCGTTGTCGGCGCTGACCCCGTTGCTGCCCCACGGCGCGCGCCCGGAGGAGCCCGCGGCGTTCTTCCGGCAGGTGCGCGACGAACTGGCCGCGCGCCGGGCGGCCGGAGCGGGCCGGCCGGTGGTCGCGATCGACGATGTCCACCTGCTCGACGCCTCCTCGTCCGCGCTGCTCGCGCTGTTGCTGGCCGAAGACGTGATCTTCCTACTGGCCACGCTGCCCGACGGCGCCGATTGGCCCGACCCGTTGCGCTCGTTGTGGCGTCGCGGCGCGTTGCGGCATGTGGCACTGCCCGCGTTGGACATCGGGCAGGCCGGCGCCCTGCTCCGCGCCGCCCTGGGCGCGCCCATCACCACGGTCGCCGTCCGCGCGCTGTGGACGTCTGGCCAGGGCAACCCGCTCCACCTTCGCGAGGCGCTGCGCGCCGCGATCGCGGAGGATCGGCTGGGCCCGACCCACGGCATCTGGTGCCTGAAGCGGCCCTTGGCCGACTCGCTGGAGGGCGTCTCGTTCGACGAACGGATCGACCTGCTGTCCCCCGACCGGCGGGCCGTCCTCGAACTCCTCGCGCTGTGCGGCCCGATCGCGCTGTGCGACCTGCCGCCGGAGACCCCGGCCGACGCGCTGGCCGACCTGGAGGCGGCGCACCTGGTGGGTCTGCGCCGCGACGACCGTCGGGAACGCCTCGCGCTCGCCCAGCCGGCCCACGCGCCCGTCCTGCGGGCCGGCGTGGGCCGACTGCGCGCCCGCGCCATCCTGTTGGGGCAGGCCGCGCGGGTACGGGCGCACGGGGCGAATCGCACCGGCGACGCCCTGACCCTGGCCTGCTGGGAGTTGGCCGCCACCGGCACCGCCGACAGCGAACTTCTGGTCCGCGGCGCCGCCGAGGCTCTGGGCGTCGGCGACGTGGAGACCATGTGCCGATTGGCCCGAGCCGCCCTGCGGCATGGACCCAACGTGCGGGCCGGGGTGATGCTGGGCGAAGCGCTGGGACAGCGGGGCGAGTTCGCCGAGGGCATCGCGGTCCTGGAACAGACCTTCGCCGCGGCCCGGGGTGCCGACGCCCATCCGGCCGGACTGGCCCTGGCCGTGCACCACTTCTATGGGCCCGGTGACCTGCCCCGCGCGCTGGCCGTACTGCGCGAGACCGCTCGTCGGGCCGGTCCCTCCCCGGCGCTGTCCGCGTGGACCGCGACCATCCTCGGCGCGACGGGGCAAGTCGCGCGGGCCGGCGACGAACTCGACGCCGGCCCCGGCCTCGGCGCCGACGATCGGCCGGGGCCGGACTTGGTCCTGCATCTCCAAGCCCGCCTGCGCGTCGAACTCGCCCGCGCGCGGCCGGAGGACGCGATTCGCACGGCCCGCGCCGCGTACGCCGCGCACCGCGAACTCACCGACCGTACCGAAGTCTTCTATCCCGCCCGCAGCTCGTACCTGGTTGCCTGGGCACTCTTGGAGGCCGGGCGCCTCGACGAGGCCGAACGGGTACTCATCGAGGGCCTGGACGAATTGCTGCGCGCACCGGTCCCGGCGCTGGTCGTGTGGTTCGGCTGGGTACACGGCCGGATCGCGCTGGATCGCGGGCGCCTACGGCTGGCCGCCACACTCTTCGCAGAGGCCCGCGCCCAGGCCCATGTGCAGGGCCACCGATTCGCCGAGCAGCGCGCGCTCGCCGGCCTGGTCCTGGCCCGGGCCCAAGCCGGCCACACCGGAGCGGAGGCGGACGAGCTCGCTCTGACCGTCGCCGACGGCGAAAGCGCGCTGTGCGGGTGGGACACCAGGCGCGCGTACGCCTGGGCGCTGCGCTGCGGCGGGTACGCGGACGAGGCCCACGCGGTCCTGCGCGCCGGCGCCGCCTCGGCGCGCGACCGTGGCGATCCGAGCGCGGCCCTCACCCTCGAACACGATCTGGTCCGCTGGGGCGACCGGGCAGCGGCGATCCGCGTGATCGCGTCGGCCGACGTGATCCAAGGCCCGCACGCCGCGGCTCGCGCCGCCCATGCCCGCGCGGTCGCCACTGCCGACCCGCACGCGCTGAGCGCCGTGGCGGACCAGTGGGCCGCCCATGGCGCGGTATTGCTCGCGGCCGAGTGCCTGGCCCGGTCCGCCCGATTCCGCCGACACGCGCACGACGCACGCGCGGAAGCGGCGGCGCGACGCGCCGAATCGCGGGCATTTCTCCTGGTCGCAGTGTGCGAGGACGCGGCGACGCCGGCATTGGCGACCCTGTCCAGCGCCGCGAGCCTCAGCGTCCGCGAGCATCAGATCGCCCTCCTGGCCGCACAGGGTCACACCAGCAGGGAAATCGCCGCGACGTGCGGGCTGTCGATTCGCACCGTCGACAACACGCTGGGCCGCGCCTACCGAAAGGTCGGCGTCCGCGACCGCCACGGCCTGCGCTCGATCCTGCCCACCGCAAGGACTACGTGAAGCCTGCGCAGGACGTCCATCAGCGAGACGAGGAACCTGGCGATCTCGGACGCGATCGTCACCGGCATGAGGGTGGGGCCGGTGGCGATCCCGACCGAGTTGCCCATGACCCTGTCGATCACCGCGATCGTTGAGTTCAGGGCTCGTTCCAGGGCGTCGTACCAGCGCGAACCGCTCTGGTCCGCCTCCCACACCTGGATACTCGCGATCATGAGATCACCGCTGGACTGCTTGTCCGGGAACACCTTCTCGGCGGCATCACCTGCTCCGGGTCGGTGAACTCGAACTCGAACCCGGACGAGGCCGGGCGCACGAGGGCGTGGTCGTAGGAGTCGCCCACCGAACCCATCGAGGCGGCAACTCCCGCCCGCAGAGGCCACGTTGTCAGTTTGGTCGCGTTTACTGCTTGGGTTCAAGGGGTCGTTGCAACACCGCTTGCTTGCAGTGAGCGTAGACCCGCATCCACGGTGGTCCGGTTGACCGCGTCCGAGGCCGTCCGACTCGCCGAAGCCCCGCCCGCGAACCTGACGATCTCCTGGCCCGCGGACGTGATCGGGCCCCTGACCGCGCGCTCCGTCATCGGCACCCGCTCCGGCGGCGCGTCCACCCGCCTGGGCCTGGCCGAACTCCTCGACTTCCGCTGGGAACTGGCCCTGCACGGGCGGACATTGACCGACGCCGAGATGGACGCCCTCGCCGTGGCCGCCCGCCCCCTCGTGCGGCTGCGCGACACCTGGATCCTCGTCGACGACGCCTCCGCCCAGCGTGCCGCCCACCCCCTCCTAGCCCCGCTCGAACCCGTCGGCGCCCTGGGCGCGGCACTCACGGGCTCCGTCACCATCGACGGCACCCCTGGATCGACACAAGGTCTTCGGAGTTGCCGGATACGGGCAACTCCGTTCTGACGAAGGTCGACCGGAGTCGGGTCACATCGTTGCTTCAGCCGCGGGGCCGTGGTCGGCCTCGGGGTCTGTCGGTGGTGTTGCGTCGGGTGCGTGGTGTGCTGTTCGGGCGCGATCTCGTTCGAGAGCGAATTCGAGTGCGTCGGCCTCGCTGTCGAACCGTCGTTCGAGGAGAACCGCGTGCAGGTCGGCGAAACAGTCCTCGGCGTCGCTGAGAGGTCGCGTGTTTGCGTTCCACACCGAGTAGTTCGCGTATCAGGGTGTACTGGTTCAGGTCGCCATGGAACTGCATCAAACGGATCCACACTTCGTCGTTCGTCAGGTCCTCGATGGGGGTGTGGACGAGCGAGTTCGCCGGCGAACCATGCGGGCTGAGGCGGTTCCGGACTCGTCACGGAGGCCCTGAGCCACCTGGCGAGTGCGGCTACTCGCGCCGGTGCCGATCATGCATCGGCGCCGGCGCTTGGGTCCGGGTGAGGCTGGTGGCCGTTGCGGGTCGTGATCGTCGGTCGGGCCGGAGCGGGTCGCCGCGGAGTTCGGTACCCGCGGACTGCTCGATGGTTGCCGACGCGGGCAACGTCTCCACCCGGATCCGGGTGTTCACCACGAATCGGGCGGACGGGTCGAATGCGCCGTCGACGTGTTGGTGCCTGCCGGGCGCCATCCCTCTCGTCTCCCGTTCGTCGGGGCCGGCCGGCTGCCAGACTGGGGCGGTGACTACGGCGAAATCGGCGGCATCGCAGGGGCTTCCGGCGTCGAGGCTGGGCAGGAAGTTCACGCTGCTGTGGTCGGCCTCGTCGGTCTCCGCCGTGGGTGACGGTATGCGGGACGCGGCCCTGCCCTTGTTGGCCGCCACGGTGTCGTCGTCACCGAGCGCCGTGGCGTTGGTGACGGTGGCCGGAACGCTGCCCTGGCTGGTGATGTCCTTGGTGGGGGGTGTCCTGGCCGACCGGTTCGACCGGCGGCGCCTGATGTGGCAGGTCGACCTGGTGCGCGCCGTGGTGGTCCTGGGCTTCGCCGCGTGGGTGCTCGTCGCGAGCCCGCCGTTGGTGGTGCCGGCCCTGCTGGCCTTCGTGCTCGGATGCGGCGAGACGGTCTTCGTCAACGCGTCCACGTCCGCCCTGCCGGATGTGGTGCGGCCCGAGCAACTCGAGGCCGCCAACGGTCGTCTGGAGGGCGGTCTCATCGTCGGCGGACACTTCGTCGGCCCGCTGCTGGGCTCCGCCCTGTTCGTCGTCGGCGCGGGGTACCCGTTCGCCGTGGACGGCCTCTCCTTCGTCCTGGCCGCCGCCCTGGTGGCGGCGTTGGGTCGGTCGAGCGCGAGCACGCCGTCACCTCGTCGCCCGGTGGCGGCGGACATCCGCGAGGGCGTTCGCTGGACCTGGACGCACCGCGGGATCCGGCTGCTGGCCATCGTGGCCGCGGTGGCGTCGATGGCCTTCTATCTGGCGGTCACCATGCTGGTGCTGCTGTTGACGAAGACCCTGGGGGCGTCGCCCGTGGCGTACGGCATGGTGTTGGCCTCGGGTGCCGTCGGCGGAACGTTGGCCGGCGTCACCTCGGGCCGGCTGCGCAACCGCCTCGGCCTGACGGCCAGAATCGGTCTGTCCTTCTTCCTGATGGGAGCCTCACTGCTGGGTCTGGGGGTCGGCTCCTCCGTGGCCTTGGCGGCCGTCCTGTACGCCGTGGCCAGTTTCGGTGTGGTGACCTGGAACGTGCAGGTGGTCTCCCTCAGGCAACGGGTCGTACCGCGTCGGCTTCTCGGTCGGGTCAACAGCTGCTACCTGTTGCTGAGCCGTCTGGGGATCTTGGTCGGCGCCGGGCTCAGCGGCTGGCTCGGTTCCGCGTTCTCCGTGCGCACCCCCGCCATTCTCGGCGGTGTCGTCCTGCTCGCGTCCCTCGTCGTGGTCCCCAGGCTGGCGAGTCTCGAGGCGGTTCGAAGCCGACCCGCCGGACTCGACGGCGCAGCCGATCCGGATCCCGATCCCGATCCCCATCCGGATCCCGATCCCGATCCCCATCCGGATCCCGATCCCGATCCCCATCCGGATCCGGATCCGGTCGACGATCCGACGCTCCCCCGGTGACCGGCACCACTTTCCGCAAGGCCGGGCGCGACTCCCACGGCGCCCGGCCACGGTCACCGAACGACCGCGTACGCCTGTTGCCCACGCGGACTCGCCGCCGCCAGCACGCCGCCGTGCGAGTCCGGGCCCGTGGCACACACCTTGCCCAGGGTCATCGGCGCGACCGTCTGCACCTCGTGGCCGCGCCGGCGAAGCTCGGTCAGGACGGCCGGATCGAACCCGTCCTGCTCCACGACCGCGGCCAGCGGCCGCGCCCGACGGGGCGTGAACGAGCTCGGTACGTGATCGGTGTGGAAGGTCGCCGCTTCCACGGCCTGCTGGGGGCTCATGCCGAAGTCGACGTGGTTGACGAAGAAGTTCAGGGTCCACTGGTCCTGTTGGTCACCCCCGGGCGTACCGAAGGCCAGGTAGGGCGCGCCGTCCCGGAGCACCAAGGTGGGACTGAGCGTCGTACGGGGCCGTTTGCCGGGAGCGACGGAGTTGTTGTGCCCCTCGTCCAACCAGGCCATCTGGCCTCGGGTGCCGAGCGGAAATCCGAGACCGGGGACCACCGGGGAGCTCTTGAGCCACCCGCCACTGGGGGTGGCGACCACCATGTTGCCGTCGCGATCGGTCGCACTCACGCAGCACGTGTCGCCCTTCGCCGCCGTCCGCTGCAGGACGGTCGGGACGCCGTCGGCCAACTGCCGCAGCCAGTCCGGGTCGCCGGAGGAGGCGGACACGTCCAGCACCGGGGGAATCCACGGTTTCCGACCGTCGGGGGAGCCGGGGCGCAGGACATCGGACGCCTCGGATCCGATCAGGGTCCGGCGGGCCGCCGCGTAGACGGGGTCGAGGAGGCCGGCCAGCGGCACGTCGGCGTGCTCCGGGTCGCCGTACCACGCCTCCCGGTCCGCGAAGGCCAACTTGGCGGACTCGATCACGGTGTGCACGTGGTCCGCGCTCCCGAAGTCCATCGCGTTCATGTCGAAGCCCTCCAGCAGGGCCAGTTGCTGGAGGAAGACCGGGCCTTGGGACCAGGGACCCGCCTTGTGCACGCTGTGACCGCGGTAGTCGAGGGTCACGGTGGCCTCGACGGGTACCCGCCAGCCGGCCAGGTCGTCACCGGTGAGCAAGCCGCCGTTGTGCCGGCCGGTGGAGTCGATCGGCTCCTCGGTCGCCATGAACCGGTCGACGGCCTCGGCGACGAATCCCTCGTAGAAGGCCGAGATCGCGGCGTCCGCCTGTGCCTCGCGCGTTCGTCCGCCCGCCGTGGCCTCGGCGAGGATACGGCGATACGTCCGGGCCAGCGCCGGATTGCGCATCCGGGCGCCGGGCGCGGGAGCCGCGCCGTGGTGCAGATAGGTACGGCCGGACTCGGTCCACTCGTCGCGGAAGAGCGGCGCCATCACCTCGATCATCGCGGCGGTTTTGGGCAGCAGCGGATATCCGTCCTCGGCGTAGCCGATCGCGGGCTCCAGCACGTCCTGTACCGTCAGCCGGCCGAAGTCGCGCAGCAGGCGCATCCAGGCGCCGAAGGCCCCGGGCACGGTGGCCGCCAGCAGTCCGGAGCCGGGTATCACCGCCAGCCCACGCCGGCGAAACGCCTCCGGCGTCGCCTGCCGCGGCATCGGACCCTGTCCGCAGACGATCCGGGTGGACCCGGTCGCCGCGTCGTAGACCATGATCGGGACGTCTCCGCCGGGGCCGTTGAGATGCGGCTCCACCACCTGGATGACCAGGGCCGCGGCGGTGGCGGCGTCGAACGCGTTCCCGCCGCGGTCGAACATCGCCATGCCCGCCGCCGAAGCGAGCCAGTGCGTGGAGGAGACCGCGCACGCGGTGCCGTGCAGTTCCGGACGATGCAGCACGAGACGTCCTTCCGAGGGGTCGGTCAAGGGGATTCGACGGGGTCCGCGAGGTGCCCGGAGGCGACCGGTGTCACCCGGCCGGTCACGCTGCCTCGCACCACGAGGCCGTTCTCGACCGTCACCGTGCACTCGAGCAGTGCGGGGCGGCCCGCCTCGGCTCCCTGGCGGACCGTGTATCCGTGCTCGCCGTTCGTGGCGGGCAGTCGGCCGGCGACGATCAGCCACCCGCCCAGGGCCATGGCCACCGGTCCGCAGGCGGGGTCTTCGGGGATGCCGAAGCCGGGGGCGAACAGCCGGGCCCGGGCGAGGCGATCGGCCGGGTCCCAGGTGAACAGGCACAGAGCCGGCAGCGCGACGTCGCGCATGTGCGCGAAGTCGGGTCGGGCCCGGGCGATCGCGCCGGCGCGGACCGGGAGCACCGCGAAGCCCCCGCCGAAGCCCGCCAGTCGCGGCCCGCCGTCGCCGTCCGCATCGGCGAGGTCGGCCTCGGTCAGCCCCACCGCGTCGAGCAGTGGTTGCCGATCCAGCGGCTCGCCGCGCACCGGCCCGGTCGCGTGCAGGGTGGCGCGGTCGGCCCGCGCCGCGAGCACCTGGCGTCCGGTGCCACATTCCTGCACCAGGTGGCCGGTGGGAACGCGGCCCAACCGAGCCAGCGTGGCGGCGGTCCCCACGCCGGAATGCGCGCCGTGCGGTGATTCGGCGTCCGGACCGAAGACGCGTACCCGGTACGACGCGTGGGGCGAGGTCGCGGGGAGGACGAAGGCGGTTTCCGCGGCGCCGAGTTCAGCCGCGACGCACTGCATCACGGCGGACGAGAGTCCCGTCGCGTCGGGGACCACGGCCAGCGCGCTGCCCGTGAAGGGACGGTCGGTGAACATGTTGACGAGCTCGTAGCCGATCATCGTGTGCCCGTCGACGTGAAGAGCTTGCCGGCGATCCGCTCCACGACCTCGGGGCTGCCCTGGTAGGGGAAGTCGGCTCGGGGCCAATGGACGACCAGGTCGGTGAAACCGATGTCCGCGAACAGCCCGCAGGCGTCATCATAGGCGTCGACCGAATCGATCACGCCGGTGATCATCGCGCCGGTGACGACCAGGCGGCGCACCGTCGAGGGGTCGCGGCCGATGTCCGCGCACGCCGCGTCGAGGGCTTGCGCCTGTGCGCGAAGGTTCGCGATCGCCGGTGCGTAGCTGCTTGGTTCACCCCAGCCGGGGTCGCCGGCCGTCACCCAGATGTCGGCGTGGCGAGCCGCCAGCCGGATGCCTCGGGGGCCGGTCGCGGCGATGGCCAGGGGCAGGCGCGGGCGCTGGACGCAGCCCGGCACCATGAAGGCGCCGTGGGCTTCGAACCAGGCACCCCGGTGGTCGGTCACCCGTCGGCGCAGCAGCAGGTCGGTCATTTCGACGAACTCCGCGAAACGGTCGTGGCGTTCGGCCGGGGACGGGGGTGTGTGGCCCAGCACCCGGTCGTCGTGGCCACCGGCGCCGGCGCCGAGGCCGCAGATCAGCCGGCCGTCCGAGATGTCGTCGAGGGTCATCAATTCCTTGGCGAAGGTCACCGGGTGCCGGTAGGACGCGCCGGCGACCATCGTCCCGAGTGCGATCCGGGAGGTGGCCTCGGCCGCGGCCGCCAGCGTGGGGACGGCGCCGAACCAGGGTTTTTCGCGGAACCATCGCCACATCAGATGGTCGTAGGTCCACGCGTGGTCGAAGCCGAGTTCCTCGGCGTGCGTCCACAGTCGCCGCGCGTGCGACCAGCGCTGCTCGGGCAGCAGGATCACCCCGTGCCGCATGGTGCTCACGAGGCGGTCATCTCCTTGGCCACCCGGGCCGCGGAGAAGCCGGCGGCCAGACCGGCGACGCGAAAGAGCGAGGGGGTCAGATCCTCCTCGCACTCCACGATGTCGGGGTGTCGCATCTCCGCCAATGTCTCGTCTCGGCTCTCGGGCGACCCCGGGTACAGGCCGTTCGTGGCGAGGTCGATCACGATGGCCTTGTTGCGCCGCAGCAATTGCGCCAGGATCTCCTGCCGCGTGGTCGGCGCCCGCAGGGTCAGGAAGTAGCAGTCGAAGATCCCCTCCCACATGCGGGGCTGGTTGGCGTCGCGTTGCGCGACCGACTGCTGGAGCAGCGACCTGCCGCCTTCCACCAGCTTGGCCGCGACCCCCAGGTGGATGCGGTGGCTCAACTCGACTTGTCGGACCAGCCGTTCCCGCTCGGAGTCGACCACGGGTGGCAGTTTCCGGCCTCGGAACAGGCTTCGTACCGGCGGGTAGTCCGGCGCCCAGGTACCGCTGAAGGTGCTGTGCAGCCGATGCATGCTCGGTCGGATGTCCGCGTTGTAGATGGCGCTGTTGCACGAGCCCGTGTACAGCAACATCCCGCAGTACGCCCGCACGTATTCCGTCACGGCGACCGAGGCGGCCTCGCGGTCCTTCGGGTTCGAGGACAGTCGCGACAGTTCGTCCGCCAGCAGGCGCCAGATCACGAAGGAGACGTGATGGCCGATGATCCAGCGAAACCAGAACAGTTGCCCCAGGCGGCTGTCGTCGACGGGTGGGGTGATCCCGAAGCCCTCCTTGGCCCGGGCCAGAAAGCCCAGGCACGCGTCGTCGAGGTCGGCTTCGTCGCGACTGCCGCCGTCGGGTGCGGCGCTGTTCGGCGCCGGCATCGTCAGCGGTTCCAGGCCGTAGGGGTAGTCGCCGAAGTCCCAGCCGTGGGTGCCGGGCAGGGAGAGTGCGGCGACGGCCGACGGGCGCTTCATGCGTTCTCCCCCACTGCTCCCCCGATGCAGGTGAACTCGAATTCCAGGCCGTTCACGTCGAGACAGTAGAAACTTTGGGTGCCCTGCGCGTCGGTCACGATCTCGGTGGGTTGCTCCGGGTCGACGAACGCGTAGCGGTGCGAACCGGAGAGTTCCAACCAACGGCTGCGCCAGGTACGCAGTTCGGCGGGCGTTTCGACGCCCAGGCACACGTGTTGGAAACGAGGTGCGTCCGGCGCGGCCCGACGCTCGGCGGGAGTGCCGCGTTCGAAGAGATGGAAGTGCGCGGCCCCAACGGCCAGTTCGGCCATCCGCACGATGCCGGGCAGGCGGGATACGGTCAGGTCCGAGAATATGTCCGTCGCCCAGGTCAGCCGGCCGCCGAAGAAGTCCTCGTACCATGAAATCGAGTTGTCGAGGTTGTCCGTCTGCACCGCGATGTGGTGCAGAACGGGCACCGATTCGAGATCGGGCATACGAATCCTCTCCGGTGGCCGGCGGCCTGCGTCGGCCCCGGTTCCGACATCCTGCGTGGCTCAGAGCTTTTCGAGTTCGAAGATGACCTCGCCGACGGCGATGTCGATCGAATTTTTGCTCCTGAGTCGCCAACCGCCTTCCTCGAAAACCGATTCCCAGTCGCGCACGGTCGGAATGAAGGTGCCCATCATGTCGTGCGCGACCTCGAATCCCAGCGCGAAGATCGGCAGGTCACGGTCGGCGACTCCCTCGCTGCGGGTGGCGTCACCCAGCAGGAATCTGCGCGCCCGCGGGAACAGGGTGCGCAGCCGCCGAAGGTTTTCGATGCACCGTTGCCGGGGCCAGAAGTCGTGCCCCATCATGAAACAGGTCAGGAGTTCGACCTCTTCGAACGCCGGAACCGGGGCCATCGTCAGCACGTCGGCCTGCACGAATGTCATCCGATCGGCAAGGCCCGCCGCGGCCGCTGCGGCGGTTGCCATCCGTACGGCCGGCTGGGCGATGTCGATGCCCACGGCCCGGGTACCCGGATGGCGGCCGAGGAGTTGCATGAGCCGCTCGCCGCTGCCGCAGCCCAGGTCGGCGACGACGTGAAAGTCGAAGTCCAGGCCCTGCACCGTCTGCCAGAACCAGTGGTCGTAGCAGAACTCGCTGATCTCCCGGCACGCGAAGGCGATGGCGGCGCTGTCGCGCGGGCAGAAATTTCCCACCCGGTTCTCGGTACGCACGACCTCGGGCGCCCGCCGGAACAGATCGGCACTCCCCCTGGTGAGCCAGTGAAAGAACGATTTGTTTCGGTATGCCTCGGAGAAGTGGACGCCCGGTAATATCTTGAAATCTTCGCGCTCGACGATCTCGACCGCCGAGAGTGCCCGAAAGAGGCCGAGAACGGAAACGGTGTCGAGTCCCCGTTCGGCCGCGAAACTCTGCACGTCGAGCATTCCCTGCGTGTGTAACTCGTCAAACATACCGAGTTCCCAGGCGGCACCGATGGCCGAAGCCGCCACCGCAGAATTGTATATGTGGGTTATCGCTCTTTCGCTGTCCCCCGGCGTCACATCCACCCCTCTCACGCAAAATGGTGAGAAACAAAAATTTACGACAGGCGACATTTAATATCCATGATCACGATCGGATAACGCAAGTGATGTGCGTCACATCGGCGCCGTGTTGACAGGGCGGCCGCACCGACGGCAGGTTCACCATGACCCACCTGGACGACCAGGGCCGCCGACCACTCGGCACGCCGGGACGGCGGCTTGAATTCATGTCACCCCGCCTGCCGTGCGGCCGCCCTGGATAGGGCTTGGCGCGACCGTCGGACCGGAATGCGGCAGAGTGACTGGAGTTCACGTTGTCCGATTCGTCAGCAGACATGCCCTTATCAGGAAATTCTTCCGTCTCGTCATATACCGAGTGGGATCCACTCGAAGAAGTGATTGTCGGCATAGTTGACGACGCCACGTTTCCCCCGTGGCACGCGTCACTGGAACCGGTCATTCCGGCGCACCAGCACGAGACCTTCCGCCGCCGCGGCGGGCAACCGTTTCCCGCGGAGCTGATCGCCGCGGCCCGCAAGGAACTCGACGAGTTCGTGCACATCCTCGAAGCCGAGGGGGTAACGGTCCGACGCCCCGAGCCGGTCGCGCAGCGCACGCCCTACGCCACGCGCGACTGGACCAGCACCGGTCTGTACGCGGCCATGCCGCGGGACTGCCTCCTGGTGGTGGGCGAGGACGTCATCGAGTGCCCGATGGCCTGGCGCTCCCGGTACTACGAGACCCTCGCCTACCGGCCGCTCCTGAAGGAGTACTTCCGGTCCGGCGCCCGGTGGAGCGCCGGACCCAAGCCCGAACTCACCGACGAACAATACGACTTGACCTGGACCGAGCCGGCCGAGGGGATGCCGACCCGGCTGATCGTGACCGAATTCGAGCCGACCTTCGACGCGGCCGACTTCCTGCGGCTCGGGCGCGACATCGTCGCGCAGAAGAGCAACGTCACGAACGAGTTCGGCATCGACTGGCTGCGCCGCCATCTCGGTGATCGATACCGGATCCACGTCCTCGAGTTCGACGACACGCACCCCATGCACATCGACGCCACGCTGGCCCCGCTGGCTCCCGGGAAGCTGCTCGTGCACCCCGAGCGGGTGTCGAAGGTACCCGCGATCTTCAAGGGCTGGGACGTGATGCGCGCCCCCCGGCCGGTGATTCCCGACAGTCACCCGCTCTACCTGACCAGCAAGTGGATCAACATGAACGTCCTGATGCTGGACGAGAACCGCGTCGTGGTCGAGCGCGGCGACGAGCCGATGATCTCCGCGATGAAGGAGTGGGGCTTCACCCCCATCCCGTGCAGCTTCCGCAACTTCAACAGTTTCGGTGGCTCCTTCCACTGCGCCACCCTCGACGTGCGACGCAGCGGCGGACTCGACTCCTATCTCGACCACCCCGGCTGACCCGCCGCAGGGAGCACCTCGCCAAGCGCCGTCTCGATCTGGAGTGTGAGATGTCGGACCGCAGCGCCGGACGTATCGAGCTCATGGCAGGACAGCGGGGCCTGTGGTACGCCCATCGATTCGACCCCGAGAGCCCGATCCTCAACGAGGGCGAGTATCTCGACATCGACGGCTCCCTCGACATCGGCCTGTTCGAGGAGGCATTGCGGCAGACCGTTTCCGAGGCGGAGACCCTGCGGCTGAGATTCTTCGAGGACGAGGACGGGCTCCGCCAGGAGGTCGACCCGGACCTCGAACATCGCCTGCACGTCGTCGACGTGAGCGCGGACCGGGACCCGCACCGGTCCGCTCTGGAGTGGATGAGTGCCGATCTGGCCCACCCGCGCGACCTCGAACGCGGGCCGCTCGTCACGTTCGCGCTCTTCAAGCTGCACGATCGGCGTTTCCACTGGTACCAAGGCTGCCACCACATCGTGAACGACGGATTCGGCTTTCCCCTGGTGGTCGCCCGCGTCGCCGAGCTCTACACCGCCCTGTTCGAGGGCGGCTCGGCCGACGGCGAACCCTTCGAGTCCGTGCAGGCCCTCGTCGACGCCGATGCGGCGTACCGCGCCTCCCCCGCGTTCGACGAGGACCGCCGGTACTGGCTCGACCTGCTGGCCGACCGGCCCCGCCCGGTGTCCCTGGCCGGCGGGGCGGTGCAAGGACCGGCCCGCGCGCGCCGGCGCGAGACGAGGAACCTGGACCCCGCGGCGGCCGACCGACTCCGGTCCGCCTGCCGCGGCTTCGGAACCAACCTGGCCGGCCTCGCGGTCGCGGCCACCGCGCTCTTCGCCGCCCGGGCCACGGGCGAGACGGACGTGGTCATCGGCTTCGCCGTACCCGGCCGCGGCCCCGGCATCGAGCAGACGATCCCCGGAGTCGTGGCCAACGTGGTCCCCATCCGCCTGTCGGTGCGTCCCGAGACGACCTTGGCGGACCTGTTCGACCGAAGCCTTGTCCAGGTCCTGGAGGCGATGCGCCACCAGCGATACCGCTACGAGGACATCCGCCACGACCTCCGCCTCGCCCCGGGGGAGGTGCCCTGGGCGGTCTCCCTGAACGTCATGCCGTTCGACTATCGAGTCACCCTCGCCGGCCGGCCCTTCGTCGCCCACAACCTCGCCACCGGGCCCTTCGAGGAGATCTCCCTGAACCTGTGGGACATCTCGCGCGACGGCAGCCTGCAACTGGCCGTCGACACCGACCCCGACCGGTTCGACGAGCGCACGCACGCCGGCTGCGCGCGCCTGCTCGACGAAGCGCTCGAGCGCGTCGTCGACACGCCGGG
Organism: Embleya sp. NPDC025285; assembly: GCF_055558835.1. Taxonomy (NCBI): domain Bacteria; kingdom Bacillati; phylum Actinomycetota; class Actinomycetes; order Kitasatosporales; family Streptomycetaceae; genus Embleya; species Embleya sp. NPDC025285. Next base: position 30,530 of record NZ_JBVHLU010000044.1, on the reverse strand, counting down.
CAACACCCCGGTGGGCCGAATCGAGGTGCTGCCGGCCGCCGTTCGGCGGCTGCTCCTGACCCGGTGGAACCCGCCGTCCGCACCGCTCCCCCCGCGCACCCTGTCCGAGCTGCTCGCCGAGCAGGCCCTGCGCACCCCGGAGCGGACCGCGCTGGTGTACCGGGACACCTCCTTGACGTATGCCGAACTCCGGGCCCGCGCGGGGCGGTTGGCCCGCGTGCTCACCGAGCGGGACGTCGGGCCCGAGCGGTTCGTGGCCGTACTGCTGCCCCGCTCCCCGGCGGGCGTGGTGGCCTTCCTGGCCACCCTCACCGCCGGAGGCGCCTACGTGCCGATCGATCCCGGGTACCCGCCGGAGCGCATCGCGTACATGCTCGACGACGCGCGACCGGCACTGGTGGTGACGACGGCGGACCTGGCGCGGGGACTTCCACCCGACTGGACCGGGCCACGGTGTCTGGTGGTGGACGAGGTCACCGGCGCCGCCGACCAAACGCCCCTCGCCGAGTCACGCGAGGCACCCGCGCCCGACCTCCTCCCGACGCATCCGGCGTACGTGATCTACACCTCGGGGTCGACCGGACGTCCCAAGGGGGTGGTGATCGAACACCGGTCGATCGCCCGGTACGTGGCGCACGCCGTCCAGGCGTACGGCGTGGGCGAACAGGACCGTGTCCTGGCGGCGTACGCCTTCACCTTCGACGGTTCCATGCTCGAACTGTGGGTCTCCCTGGCCGCCGGGGCGCAGATCGTGCTGGCCGACGACGACCAACGGCTCGACGCCGAAGCCCTGCAACGGCTGCTGGCCGCCCACCGGGTCACCGTCGCGCACCTGTCCCCGGCCCTGATGCATCTGCTGCGGCCCGACGAACTGCCCGCGCTGCGCACGGTGTCCGCCGGTGGCGAGCGCGTGCCGGCAACGCTCGTGGACCAGTGGGCCGCGGACGGACGCAAGTTCTGGAACGGATACGGACCCACCGAGACCACCGTCGACGCCGCGCAGAAACTGTGTGTCGCGCCCTCCGACGGCCGATCGCCGCCCATCGGCCCACCGGTCGCCCACGCCACGGCGTACGTGCTGGACGCCGGTCTGCACCTGCTGCCCCCGGGCGCCGTCGGCGAGCTCTACGTCGCCGGCCCCGGCCTGGCCCGGGGCTATCTGCGGCGGCCCGGCCTCACCGCCGAGCGCTTCGTCCCGAACCCCTTCGGTGCGCCCGGATCGCGGATGTACCGTACCGGGGACTTGGTGCGCTGGACGTCGGACGGCGATCTGGACTTCGTCGGGCGGGCGGACCGCCAGGTCAAGATCCGCGGCTTCCGGATCGAGCCGGGCGAGGTGCAGGCCGCCCTGGCCCGGTGCGCCGGCGTCGCCGCCGCGCTCGCCGTGGTGCGCGAGGACCCCGGCACCGACAAGCGCCTGGTCGGCTACCTGGTGCCCGCAGCGGGAGCGCGGCCGGACATCGCCGCGATCCGTGCGCAGGTGACCGGCTTCCTGCCCGACTACATGGTGCCCGCCGCCTTCGTCGTGCTGAACGCGCTGCCGTTGACCACCGCGGGGAAGGTGGACGAGCGCGCCCTGCCCGCACCTTCCCGCCAGGCCCCGAGCGGCGGACGCGAGCCCGGCACACCCGCGGAGAAGGCGCTGTGCGCGATCTTCGCCGAGGTGTTGGGCCTGACCTCGGTCGGCGTCCACGACAGCTTCTTCGCGCTGGGCGGCCACTCCCTGTCCGCGACGCGCCTGCTCACCCGGATCCGGACCGTGCTCGGCCGGGAGACGGGCATTCGGACCGTGTACGAGGCACCGACCGTCGCGGCATTGGCCGCCCGGCTCGGCACGGCCGGCCCGGCCCGGCCCGCACTGGTCCCGGCGGTGCGGCCCGACCGGATCCCGCTGTCGTTCGCCCAGTCCCGACTGTGGTTCCTTCGACAATTCCAGGGGCCGGTCGCCACGTACAACGAGGGCATGGGGCTGCGTCTGCTCGGTGCCTTGGACGTCGCCGCCCTGCGCGCCGCGCTGCGCGACCTGGTGGGCCGGCACGAGGTACTGCGCACCGTGTTCCCGGCCGACGACGGCCACCCCTATCAGCACGTGCTCTGCGCCGACTCGGTTGACCTCGACTTGCCCGTGGTGCCGATCGACCCGGCCGACCTGGCACAGGACCTGGCCCGGGCCACCCGGCGGGCGTTCGACCTGGAGTCGGAGATCCCGCTGCGCGCGCGGTTGGTCGCCCTGTCGCCCAGTGAACACGTCCTGTTGCTGGTGATGCACCACATCGCCGGCGACGCCTGGTCGTTGCGTCCGCTGTTGGCTGATCTGGGCCGGGCATACACCGAGCGCGCCGCCGGACGGGACCCCGGCTGGGCGCCGCTCCCGGTCCAGTACGCCGACTACACCCTGTGGCAGCGGAACCGGCTCGGCTCGGCGGCGGATCCGGACAGTGTCCACGCCGGACAACTGGCCTACTGGCGGCGGGCCCTGGCCGAGCTGCCGCAGGAGATCAGCCTCCCGTCGGACCGGCCCAGGCCCGCCCTGCCCTCCTACGCGGGCGACTCGGTTCCGCTGGAGATCCCGGCGCACGTGCACCTGGGGCTGGTGAACCTGGCCCGGGCACACGACGCGAGCACGTTCATGGTGCTCCAGGCCGTGCTGGCCGTGCTGCTGTCCAAGCTCGGAGCCGGCGACGACGTCCCCATCGGTGCGCCGGTGGCCGGCCGTCTGGACGACGCGCTGGAGGAACTGGTGGGGTTCTTCACCAACACCCTCGTGGTGCGTACGGACCTGTCGGGAGATCCGACCTTCACCGAGTTGCTCGCCCGGGTGCGGGAAACCTGCCTGGACGCGTACGCCCACCAGGACGTCCCCTTCGAACTGCTGGTCGGCGACCTGGCGGTGGAGCGTTCCCTGGCCCGGCATCCCCTGTTCCAGGTAGCGCTCGTGTTGCGCAACACTCGCTCGGGCGAACTGGTACTGCCCGGCATCAAGGTGCACCCCGAGTCGGTGTGGACCGGCATGTCCCCGTTCGACCTGGTGGTGGAGTTCGACGACGAGTCCGCCGGGTCGCAGGGCCCCAGCGGACTGAGCGGCGCCCTGCTCTTCGGCACCGACCTGTTCGACCGGAGCACCGCGTTGTCCATCGCGGACCGGCTGCGGCGCCTGCTCGCACAGGTGGTGAGCGAGCCCACCCGCCGGATCGGCGCGTTCGAACTGTGGGCGCCCGGCGAGCGCGAGCGGGTGGTGCGGGACTGGAACGACACGGATCACCCGGTCGTCGCGACCACGCTGCCGGCCCTGTTCGAGTCCCGGGTCGAGCAGGGCCCCGAGCACACGGCGGTCACCGCGCCCGACGGGAGCATGACATACCGCGAGTTCAACGCCCGGGTGAACCGGCTGGCGAGGCTGCTGGTGGCCGCCGGGGTGGGGCCCGAATCCGTGGTCGCCCTGGCCGTGCCGCGCTCGCTCGACCTGGTGGCGGCGGTGTGGGCGGTACTCAAGGCGGGTGCGGCGTACCTGCCGCTGGATCCGCAGTATCCGGCCGAGCGGATCGCCTTCCTCCTCGACGACGTCCGGCCGGCCCTGCTGCTGACCACCGTGCGCGCGAGTGCGGAACTGCCGCCCGGCGTCCCGCGCCTGCTCCTGGACGAGCCGCGGACCGGCGCCGCGGCGGCCGCCGAGTCGGCCGACGACCTGCGCGACGACGAACGGACCGGGCCGTTGTCGGCGCTGCACCCGGCGTATGTGATCCACACGTCCGGCTCGACCGGCAGGCCCAAGGGCGTCACCATGGGTACGGGTGCGATGGTGAACCTGGTGCAGGCGCACGCCCGGTGGGTCCGGCGGGGGCGGACGGGCATCGGCGGCCCGGTGGCGCAGTTCGCGGCGATCAGCTTCGACGTCTCGGCCTGGGAGATCATCGAGACCCTCACCTCCGGCAGGCACCTGGTCGTTCCCGACGACGAGGTCCGGCGCGACCCGGCGGCGTTCACCAGATGGCTGGACAAGCACGAGGTGGAGCAGTTCTGCGCGCCGAACGTGATGGTGGAGGCGGTGTGCGAGGCGGCCCTGGCCCAGGGGTTGGCGCTGCCGGCACTGCGCGACATCGGACAGGGCGGCGAGGTGCTGCGACTGACCCCCGGGGTCCGGGAGTTCCTGTCCGCGCGGCCGAAGGTGCGGCTGCACAATCTCTACGGCCCCACCGAGACGCATCTGGTGACCGCCTTCTCGCTGCCGGCGGACCTGACGCACTGGGAGTCCTCGACCGCGCCGTTGGGAACGCCGATCTGGAACACCCGGATGTACGTGCTGGATCGGACCCTGCGGCCGGTTCCGCCGGGGGTGACCGGTGAGTTGTACATCGCCGGCGCGGTCCTGGCCCGCGGGTACTGGAATCGTCCCGGCCTGACCGCCGACCGGTTCGTGCCGAACCCCTTCGACGGCCCCGGCGAGCGCATGTACCGCACCGGCGACCTGGTGCGCTGGTCCGGCGACGGTCGGCTGGACTATGTGGGCCGCGTCGACGATCAGGTCAAGGTGCGCGGGTTTCGGATCGAGCCCGGAGAGGTGGAAGCGGTGCTCGGCCGGCACCCGGACGTCGACCGGGTCGCGGTCGTCGTGCGCGAGGACCAGGCGGGAGAGAAGCGGCTGGTCGCCTACGTCGTGCCCGCCGCGAACACCCGTCCGGACCCGGTCGCGCTGCGCGGCTTCGTGGCCGAGTCGGTGCCGGACTTCCTGGTGCCCACCGCGGTGCTGATCCTGGCCGACCTGCCGCTGACTGTGAGCGGCAAGGTCCATCGCCGGGCGCTGCCCGTCCCGGACTTCGCGCAGTTCGCCTCGACCCGGGCACCGGTTACGCCGGAAGAGGAGGCCCTGTGTGCGCTGTTCGCGGACGTACTGCGACTGGAGCGGGTCGGACCGGACGACTCCTTCTTCGACTTCGGCGGTCATTCGCTCCTGGCCACCCGACTGACGAGCCGGATCAGGACCGTGCTGGGCATCGACGTCGAGGTGGGCGCGGTGTTCGAGGCGCCGACGCCGGCGGCGCTGGCCGCCCGGATCAAGGGCACGAAACGTTCGCGCCGGCCGGCGTTGCGGCGGATGCCCCGCCCGGGGCCCGCGGCCGATGAACGGAGCGAGGGCTCGTGATCCACTCGGACCGCACCCACCTGGGGTACCGCTGATGATTCCGCTGTCGTACGCGCAACACCGGATCTGGTTCCTCAACAAGCTGGACGACGGGACGGGCTACCGCATCCCGTTGGTGTACCGACTCGTCGGGGAGCCGGACGTGGCGGCGCTGCGGGCCGCGTTCACCGATGTCCTGGCCAGACACGAGAGCCTGCGCACGGTCTTTCCCGAGTCCGACGGTGCTCCCCGCCAAGTGGTCCTGGAGGACTCCGCGGCCTGGCCCGTCCTGGCGGTCGAACGAATTCGGCCGCCGGAACTGCCCGCGGTCCTTCGAGCCGCGGGAGCGCACGTCTTCGACCTCACCACCGAAGCGCCCGTGCGGTTCACCCTGCTCTCGCTCGGACCGGACGAGCACGTCCTGCTGATCCTCCTGCACCACATAGCGGCGGACGGCTGGTCGCGAGAACCACTCCTTCGCGACCTGGCGACCGCCTATGGGGCGCGGTGCGCGGGGCGGGCGCCGGGCTGGGATCCGCTGCCGGTCCAGTACATCGACTACACCCTGTGGCAGCGTGAACTGCTCGGCGACGAGGCTGATCCGAACAGTCTGATCAGCGAGCAACTGGCCTACTGGCGCGCCGCCTTGGCCGGGATCCCGGAATATCTCTCGCTGCCCGTGGACCGGCCTCGGCCGGCTGCGGCCTCCCATCGCGGCGAGACGATCCCGATGCTGATCGCACCGCGAACGCACCTGGCCCTGATCGAGCTGGCCAGACAGGAGCGGGTCAGTCTCTTCATGGTGTTGCAGGCAGGGCTCGCCGCCCTGTTGACCCGGCTGGGCGCCGGCACCGACATCCCCATCGGCTCGGCCGTCGCCGGCCGGTCCGACGAGGCGATGGACGATCTGGTGGGGATGTGCGTCAACACCCTGGTGCTGCGCACCGACACCGGCGGCAATCCGTCGTTCCGGCAACTCCTGGCCCGCGTACGGGAGACGGACCTGGCGGCGTACGCACGTCAGGACGTGCCGTTCGAACGGCTCGTCGACGTGCTCGCCCCCTCCCGTTCGGCGGCGTGGAACCCGCTGTTCCAGGTCATGCTCGTCCTGGAGGACCGCACCACGAACCTCCCGTACCTCCCGGGCCTGCCGGCCACCGAGGAACCGATCGACAACCCGGACTCGAAAGTCGACCTGTCACTCCACCTCCGGGAGCGACTAACCCACGACGGCAGCCCCGACGGCCTGGAAGGCGGCCTGGAGTTCGCCCGCGATCTGTTCGACTCGATCACCGCCGAACGCATGGTCGAACGGCTGGAGTCGGTGCTCGCGGCCATGGCTGCGGACCCGGACCGCTGCATCGGCGACGTGGAGATTCTCCGGCCCGGTGAGCGCGGCGCCCTGCTCGGCGCGTGCCGCCCGGCCCCGGCTCGAACCCGGGAGCAGTTGCTCCCCGGGCTCTTCGAGGCGCAGGTGGCGCGTACTCCGGAGGCGACGGCACTGATTGCCGGGCAGGCACGGACGACCTACCGGGCACTGAACGCGCGGGCCGACCGGCTGGCCCGATGGCTCACCGGCCGGGGTATCGGCGCCGAGGACATCGTGGCGCTGCTGCTGCCGCGCTCCATCGACGCGGTCGTCGCCATGCTCGGCGTGCTCAAGGCCGGCGCCGCGTACCTGCCGGTGGACCCGGTTTACCCGGCCGCCCGGATCGCCTTCATGCTCACGGACTCGGCACCCACGCTGCTCATCACCACGGGGAGCGCGGCCGGCCCGGCCGGGGCGGGCACCGTCCCCGTTCTGGACATCGCCGCCTGGCAGCACGAGGCGGCGGATGTGCCGCCCGAAGCGGGACCGACCCGCAGTGCGCGGGCCGGTGTGCCGCACGGGGCGAACGCCGCCTATGTGATCTACACCTCCGGTTCCACCGGCCGCCCCAAGGGCGTGGTGGTGGAACACCGTTCCCTGGCCGCCTATGTGGAACAGGCACGGGCGGCGTATCCGAGCGCGGCCGGGTCGAGCCTGGTCCATACCTCGCTGTCCTTCGACCTGACGGTGGCTGCCCTGTACACCCCGCTGGTGAGCGGCGGGCACGTGCGGTTGGACGAGTTGGCCGGGCCCCACACCGGCCCGCTCCGCCCTTCCCTCTTGGACGTCACGCCGAGCCATCTCGACCTGATGGCGGCGATGCCGGTGGATCCGTCGCCGACCCGATGCCTGCTGATCGGCGGTGAGGCGTTGCGCGGGGAGTCGCTGGCCAGGTGGCGGGAGCAACACCCGGACGTCGTGGTCCACAACCTCTACGGCCCCACCGAGGCGACCGTGGACTGTGCCCGGTTCCGGCTTGACCCGGGCGAGCCCACACCGCCCGGACCGGTTCCCATCGGCCGCCCCCACGACGGCCTGAGCATGTACGTCCTGGACGAGCGGCTGCGCCCGGTGCCGAGCGGCGTCGCGGGCGAACTGTACGTGGCGGGTCCGGCCCTCGCGCGAGGCTATCTGGGCCGGTTCGCGCTGACGGCCGAGCGTTTCGTGGCGGATCCGTTCGGCCGGGCCGGTACCCGGATGTATCGCACCGGTGATCTGGTCCGCCTGCGCTCCGACGGCGAACTCGAATACGTCGGGCGGGCGGACCACCAGATCAAATTGCGCGGCCACCGCATCGAGCCGGGCGAAGTGGAGGCCGCGCTGCTGGCCCTGCCCGGGATCTCCCGGTGCGCGGTCGTGGTCCACGAGCGTTCTTCCGACGACAGACGCCTGATCGGGTATGTCGTCCCGACCGGTCCGGTCGCGAGCGTGAGCCCGGCAGCCGTCCGGGCGGCCCTCGCCGACGTACTGCCCGCGCCGATGGTCCCCTCGGCCGTCGTGGTCCTTGCCCAACTGCCGGTCACGCCACACGGCAAGCTCGACCGCGCCGCTCTTCCGCTGCCGGAGACCGACGCACCGGTCGGTGACCGGCGGGCGCCGCGTACCCCGGCGGAGGCGTCGCTGTGCCAGATGTTCGCCGAGGTGATCGGCGTCGACACGGTCGGCATCGACGACGGATTCTTCGAGTTGGGCGGGCACTCGCTGCTCATGCCGCGGTTGCTCACCCGGGCCAAGGAGACCCTGGGGCTGGAACTGACCCTGAAGCAGTTGTTCGTGCGACCCACCGTGGCGCAGCTGCTCCGAGACCAGCCCGCGACGGCGGATCTGCTCGGCCCGCTGATCCGCCTACGCGGCGGAACGGGTCGGCCGCTGTGGTGCATCCATCCGGGGAGTGGCCTGGGCTGGAGCTACGCGGGCCTGCTGCCGTACATTCCGGCCCGACACCCGGTGTACGCCCTCCAGGCGCGCGGCCTCGACGGCTCCACCGCCCTGGCCGGCAGTTTCCCCGAGCTCGTCGGGGACTACTGCGCGCGGATCGTCGACATCCAACCGAACGGGCCGTATCTGCTTGCCGGTTGGTCCTTCGGCGGAGCCGCGGCCCATGCCGTCGCGGTCCGACTGCGCGCGTCGGGGCATGCGGTCGCTCTGCTCGCCGCCATCGACGCCTGGCCGGCGGGCGCCCGTACCGATCGCGATACCGAAGAGCCCTCCGACGTCCGGCTGGTGGCCTTCGACGGCGGGGAGGCGATGGCGGCCCTGGACGAGGAGTCGGTGGCCGCGCTGCTGCGGGCCACCGGCAACAACATCCGCCTCCTGCAGGATCCGGGGATCGTCCCGGAGTTCTTCGACGGCTCGCTGCTGCTCTTCGAGGCCGCGCCCGGCGGCCGAGGAACGCAGGCCGGGCAACGGTGGCGGTCCTGCATCGGCGGGGACATCGCGGTGGTGCCGGTGGACAGCGAGCACCTGCGGATGATGCGCCCCGCGGCGCTGCGCGTGATCGGACCGGTCCTCGCCCGGGCGTTGCGATTGACGATGCCCCTGTCGCCGGCGATCAAGGAGCGGATCTGACATGTGCGGCATCACCGGGTCCATGGTCCTGCACAACGCTCGACCGACGACGGCCGAGGTACTGGAGCGGATGAGCGATACGTTGACGCACCGCGGCCCGGACGCGGCGGGCACCCTGATCCAGGACGGCGTGGCGCTGGCCTGCCGCCGGCTGAGTCTGGTCGACCTCGCCGGCGGCGGGCAGCCGATGTCCAACGAGGACGGCAGCGTCACGATGGTGTGCAACGGCGAGATCTTCAACCACGTCGAGCTGCGCGCCCTGTTGCTCGCCCGGGGCCACCGATTCGGGTCGTCCTGCGACGTCGAGGTGATCCTGCACCTCTACGAGGACGAGGGGCCCGAGCTGTTGGCGCGACTCAACGGCCAGTTCGCGTTCGCCATCCACGACCGGCGCAGGCGACAGCTCTTCCTCGCGCGCGACCACGCCGGGATCGCTCCTCTGTACTACACGGACACCGGCGGGCACTTCGTCTTCGGATCGGAGATCAAGTCGATCCTGGAACACCCCGGCGTACCGCGCGACGTGGACCTCACCGGTCTGGACCAGGTCCTCACCTTCCCCGGGCTGGTGAGTCCGCGCACCATGTTCCGCGGCATCGAGAGCGTGCGCAACGGCCACTACCTGATCGTGCGGGACGGTGTCGTCACCGACCGGTGCTACTGGGCCCTGGACTACCCCCGCGACGACGTCGCGCACCGGCCCGACGAGTTCTACCCGGAACACCTGCGTGAACTGCTCACCCGGGCCGTTCGGCTCCGGATGCGAGCCGACGTCGAGGTCGGTTTCTATCTCAGCGGCGGCCTCGACTCCTCGCTGATCGGCGCGCTGGCGTCGCAATCGGGACCCCCCGCCCACTCCTTCTCCATCACCTTCCCCGACGCGGCCATCGACGAGTCCAGGTATCAGCGCCTGATGGCGACCAAGGTGGGGTCCGTGCACCACGAGGCGGTCTTCACGGAGCAGGACACCGTCGCCGAACTCCAGCGCATGGTGCGCCATGCCGAGTGCCCGGTGAAGGAGACCTACAACACCTGCTCGCTGGTCCTGTCGGCGCTCGCGCGAGAACACGGCGTCAAGGCGATCCTGACCGGCGAGGGGGCCGACGAACTCTTCGGCGGGTATCCCGGGTACCGGTTCGACGCGGGCGGGCGCGGCCCGGTGGTGTCGGGCGATCCGCTGGAGGACGCCTTCGAGGACGACCTTCGCGCCCGGCTGTGGGGCGACCCGGAGCTCTTCTACGAGCGCCGGTACCACGCGTGGCGGGACGCGAAGTTCGAGCTCTACTCCGAGCAGGCCCGGGCCGCCTTCGAGGAGTTCGACTGTCTGCACCACCCGGTCGTCGACCACGAGCGCCTGGTGGGCAGGCCGCGGCTCAGTCAGCGCTCCTATCTGGACTTCACCCTGCGACTGTCGGACCACCTGTTGACCGACCACGGGGACCGGATGGCCCTGGCCAATTCCGTGGAGGCCCGCTACCCGTTCCTCGACCGCGCCGTGCTCGATTTCGCCACGCAGATTCCCAACCGGCTCAAGGTGGGCACGCGGGGCGAGAAGCTCGTGCTGAGACAGGCCGCAGAGGGACTGGTCCCGCCGGAGATCATCCGCCGGGAGAAGTACGGGTTTCGCGCGCCCGCGAGCCCTCGGCTGCTCCGGCGCAACGTCGAATGGGTCGACGACCTGCTGTCCCCGGCGCGCATCGCCCGTCAGGGCTACTTCGATCCGGCGGTCGTGGAGCAGTTGCGCTCGCGCAGCCTGGACGCGGGCTTCGACCTGCATCCGCACCTGGACGACGATCTGCTGCTGGTCGTCCTGACGTTCGGAATTCTGCTGGACACCTTCAACCTTCCCGGTCACGTGTGAACGCGGGTCGAGCAAAGGAAACCGCAATGGCGTTCGAACCGATCCAGTCGCTTGTCGCCCGCGCGATCGACCGCTTCCCCGACCGAGTCGCCGTGCAGACCGCGCACGGCTCGCTGCGCTATCGCGAACTGGACCAACGCGTCGACGCCGTCGCGGCCGAGCTGTATCGGTGCGGAGCACGCGGCGCCTCCGTCGTCGCGGTCCTCGCCGGCGACCGGGCCGAGCTGACTGCGGCCCTGCTCGCCGTCCTGCGGCTGGGCGGTGTGGTGGTCCCCCTCGACGTGGGCACCCGGCCGGATCGGCTGGGCTGGATGCTGCGCGAGGCGGACCCCGATCTCCTGGTCGTCGGCGCCGACGACGGCGACCTCGCGGAGGACGTGCGCGACACGTGTGACCGGGCCACGCTGGTCGATCTCGGCACGGTCAAGGACCGACCCGGGAACGACTACCCGCCCCACGTGCCGGAGCCGGACGATCCCTGCTACCTGTTCTTCACCTCCGGCTCCACCGGCCGGCCCAAGGGGATCCTCGGCCGGCTGAGCGCGGTGGACCACTACATCCGCTGGGAGGCGGAGCTGCTCGGCGCCGGTCCCCAATGGCGGGTGGGCCAGCTGATCTCGCCCGCGTTCGACGCCGTGCTGCGCGACCTGCTCCTGCCGTTGAGCGTGGGCGCGACGGTATGCGTGCCGGCCGAGGACGTCCGGCTCGACCCGGTCGCCCTGTGCCGGTGGCTGGACCGGGAACGGATCGATCTGATCCACTGCGTGCCCTCGGTCTTTCGCGTCCTGGCGGGCGCGATCGACACGGTCCGGCCGGGGTTCGAGGCGCTGAAGTGCGTGGCCCTGTCCGGCGAGCGCGTGCTGCCCACCGACGCCGCCGGCTGGTTCGACCGCTTCGGCGAGCGGATCCGGCTGCTGAACCTCTACGGGCCCTCGGAAACCACCATGACGAAGACCTTCCACTTCGTCACCGCCGCCGATGCCCGGGGCAGGTCCGTCCCGATCGGACGCCCGATGCCCGACACCGTCGTCCTGCTGCTCGACGAACGCGGCCGGGAGGTACCACCGGGGCGGGTCGGCGAGGTTCACTTGCGTACGGCCTACCGCAGCCTCGGGTACCACCGCAGGCCGCAGGAGACCGAACGCGCCTTCATCGCCGACCCCACCCGGTCCGGCGACGACGAAGTCGTCTACCGGACCGGGGACTTCGCCCGCCTGCTGCCCGACGGCACGCTCGACTTCCTCGGCCGCCGGGACCGACAGGTCAAGATCGGCGGCGTGCGGGTGGAGCTGGACGGGGTGGAGCAGCTCCTGCGCGAGGACCCGTCGGTCGCCGAGGCGGCCGTCGTGTCGGTCGAGCCGGACGACGCCCCGCCGTACCTGTGCGCGTTCGTCGAGACCGGCACCGGGACGGACTCCGAGGAACTTCGCACTCGGCTGAGCGAGCATCTGCGCGCACACCTGCCGGACGGCGCGATCCCGGCGGTGATCGTGCCGCTGGAACTCGTCCCGCGCACCATCAGCGGCAAGATCGACCGCAAGGCGCTCACCGTGCCCGTGCGGTCCCCCGCCCGACCCGACGCGGACGCCGTCGCACCGCGCACCGCCACCGAACGCACGATCGCCGGGATCTGGGCGCGTACGCTGCCGGCCCCGGTCGACGACGTGCACACCCGGTTCTTCGACGTGGGCACCTCGCTGGCCGTGATCTCGGTACTGGCGCGGCTGACCGAGGAGTTCGGGGTGTCCGTCCCGCTGGCGGACTTCCTGGCGAACCAGACGATCGAGGGCCTGTCGAACCTGGTCGAGCGCTTGCTGCTCGCCGACGACGACGCCGACGACCTCTTCGGGAGCTGACATGACCGACCAGCCGCTGGACGCCGAGCAGATCGAGTCCGTCGAACGCCGGGTGCGGACGGCCGTGTTGGACCAGGACGGCGTCCTCGACTGCGCCGTCGTGTTCAACGAGGCCGACCCCGCGGCGGCCGGCGCCCGCGCCTGTGTCCGGTGCGGGATCAGCGCCGCGTACCCGGGACTGCGCTTCGACCCGGACGGGGTCTGTTCGCTGTGCGCGCGCTACGCCGCCCATCGATCGGCGATGCACGCCTACTTCCGTGACCCGCGGGAGCTGGCGCCGCGGCTGCGCGAGGCCGCGCGAGGGCGCGGATCGGACTACGACTGCCTGCTGCTGTTCAGTGGCGGCAAGGACAGCACCTATGTGCTCTACCAGCTCGTGGGACTGGGTCTGCGGGTGATGACCTTCACCTTCGACAACGGGTTCATCTCGCGGACCGCGCTGCGCAACGTCGAGACCGTCACCGCCGAACTGGGCATCGAACACGTCACCGCCACCCACGCCGACCAGAAGCGGATCTTCCTGAACTCGCTCCAGGAGCACAAGAGCGTGTGCAACGGGTGCTTCCGCTCCCTCCTGGACCTGAGCACCGAACTCGCGCACCAGCGCGACATCCCCACGGTGGTCACCGGGCTCTCCCGCGGCCAGATCATGGACGAGCGGCTGTCCTGGTTCCACGAGCAGGGCATCTTCGACGTGGCCGAGATCGAGGAGAAGCTGCGGCTGGGCCGGGAGGTGTACCACCAGGCCGCGGGCACGGTCGACGCCGCCGCGGTGAACGCGGTCCAGGTCGTCGACTACTTCCGCTACTCGGCGGTGACGAAGGAGGACGTGCGAGCCTTCCTGCGCGAGCGCTCGTCGTTCTGGGCGCAGCCCACCGATACCGGGTTCTGCAGCTCGAACTGCATGATCAACGATGTGGGCACCTACGTCCACGCCGCGGAGCGCGGTTTCCACAACTACGAGGCGCCGACCCGCTGGGAGGTACGGCTCGGGCATCTGGACGTCGCCGAGGCGGACGCGGAGCTGCGCGCCCCGGTGGAGACCGCGCAGGTGAAACGGATGCTGGCCAGGATCGGCTATCCGGACCCGGCCGACGCCGACCGGACGGGCGCCCGGCTGGCGGTCTACTACGTCGCCGACCGAAGCGCGTCGGGCGACCGGCTCGCGGCCGCGGTGGCCGATGCCCTGCCGCCCACACTGGTACCGGCACAGTGGGTGCAGGTGGCGGAGATCCCCAGGGTCGCGGGCGCCGTGGATCAGTGGGCTCTGCGCGGGATGCACCGCCCGAAGGCCCCGGGCTCGCGGGGCGGGGGCGTCACCGCGGACGCGGATTCCGATCGCTCGGTCGGGGTCCGTCCGGTACAGCGTCGGATCCTCGATCGGGATCCGGTCCGGGCGGCGCACCGAGCCCGAGCCCTGTTCCTGTCCTCGGAGTCTGGTTTCCCGGTCACCGACCTGAAGCGGGTGTGGCTGCAACTGCTGCTGCACCACGAGGCGTTGCGGTTGCGGTTCGGCCACGGGGATCAGGGCTGGCGGCAGTCCCGGGGCGGCCTCGGCGGTGCGGTCCACGTGTCGCGGGTGGACCTCACCGGCCAGGACCCGGGCGCGCAGGGGCAGGTGCTGCGTCGGCTCACCGACCGGATGCGGGCCCGGCTGCACGTCGATCAGGGCCCGCTGCTGCGGGCCGCGATGGTCGACCGGGGCACCCGGCCGGCGGGTCTGTTGATCGTCGTGCACGAACTGGCCGCGGATGTCGAGTCCTGGCGGGTGCTGTTGGCGGACCTGGCCCTGGGGCTGGGACAGCTCCGGGCGGGCTCGGAGGTCCGGTTGCCGCCTGCCGCGTCGTTCCTGGACCACCCGGCCGAGCCCGCCGGCGTCGAGGACGAGGCGGGCCCGGAGGCCGCCGGGGCCGGCTGTGTCCTCCCGGGTTCGCCCGCACCCGAGCCGATCGCCGAGGAGCCGCTCGAAGCGCGCTGCCCGGTGCGCGCGGCGACGGCCCGCGACGTCGCCGCTGCGATCGCGCACGTGCTGGTCGAGGAGTTCGGCGGCGGGCGACTGGTCGCGGACGTCCTCGATCACACCACGCGCAGGCCCGCGGCACGGATGATCGGTCCGCTGGCCGAAGCGGACTGCTGGGTGGTGACCCCGCTCGCGCGGGGAGCGAGCGTCGTACGGGTCGCGAGAGCGGCCGAGCCGGCCCGGGTGCGCTACGAACACTTCGGCGATCCGGCCGCCGCGCTGCTTCCGTCGGGGGTGGCCTGGACGCTGCGCGACACGGTGTGGCGGGACTTCGCCGGGCCGGGGCACCCAGGCGACACCGATGCGACGATCACCGGTGTCGTCGACGCCGGCGAGCTCGTGCTCACCTGGTGGTGTCCCGCCCCCGTGGGCACGCGGCTGGCGGCGGCCCACATCCCCGAGCGCGTCGCGCAGCGGCTGATCGGGGAGCAGGCCGGCTGAGGTGGAGCCCTCACGCACCCTCGGTGTGCTCGGTGGGATGGGACCGGCGGCGACGGCGGAGTTCCTGCGGCTGCTGGCCGTGCGCGTCGCGGCTGGCAGCGACCAGGAGCACCCCCGGATCCTGATGCTGTCCGAGCCGGGCATCCCGGACCGGACCGCCGCGCTGCTCAGGGGCGACGACGCACCGCTCCTGCCGATCCGGCAGGCGCTGTTCACCCTTGCCGGCTGGGGCGCGGAGCTGCTCGCGGTGCCCTGCAACACCGCGCACGTCTACATCGATCGATTTCGCAGCCGACTGCCGGTGCCCCTGGTGCACATCGCGGAGGCGAGCGTGCGGGCCGCCGAGGTCGCCAGTCCCGACGGGGCCTGGTTGACGGCGACCGCGGGTACCGTCGCCGGCGGCATCTACCAGCGCTATGCGCAGCACCGGGGATACCGACTGCTGCTCCCCGACGAGGCGCTCCAGCAGCGCATCCACGCCGCCACCGTGCTGGTGAAGGCGAACCGGCTGCCGGCTGCCGGCGCGACCCTGGGTTCGGCGGTCCACGAGCTGCTGCGCATTCGGTGCCTGCCGGTGATCAGCGCCTGTACCGAACTCCCGCTCGCCTACGCGCACAGCGGGCTGCCGGCGGAATTCCAGGTGTCCAGCGTCGACGCACTGGCGTCAGCCTGCGCGCACGCCCTGTACCCCCACCGCGGACCCGTACCGGGCCTGCTCTCGTCGACGGCCCGACGGGCGGTCGCCGGGTCCGGCTCCGGGTCCACGTCCGATCCCCCCGAAGGAGCACGATGACACTCTCACGCCTGTCGAAGGAACGCCGGCTGCTGCGCGAGACGGTCGCCGACTTCGCCCGCGCCAAGGTGGCTCCGGTGATCGCCGATATCTACCGACGCGAGGAGTTTCCCTACGAACTGGTCGCCGCCATGGGCCGCATGGGCTTGTTCGGACTGCCCTTCGAGGAACGCTACGGCGGCATGGGCGGGGATGTGTTCACCCTGTGTCTGGCCATCGAGGAACTGGCCAGAGTGGACTGCTCGGTGGCCGTCGCACTGTCCGCGGGCGTGACGCTCGGCGCGATCCCCATCCATCGGTTCGGCACCGCGGCACAGAAGGAACGCTGGCTCCCCGCCCTGTGCACCGGCG
The DNA here is from genome assembly GCF_055558835.1 of Embleya sp. NPDC025285. Taxonomy (NCBI): domain Bacteria; kingdom Bacillati; phylum Actinomycetota; class Actinomycetes; order Kitasatosporales; family Streptomycetaceae; genus Embleya; species Embleya sp. NPDC025285. The sequence goes on along the minus strand of NZ_JBVHLU010000044.1, from coordinate 14,152 downwards.
AGCGGATCGCCGGCTTCGGGCTCACCGAACCCGGCGGCGGAACCGACACGGCGGCGGCCCGCACCAAGGCGGAACTCGACGGTGACGAATGGGTGATCAACGGCAGCAAGGCGTTCATCACCAACTCCGGTACCGACGTCACCAGCCTGGTCACGGTGACGGCGGTGACCGGTACCCGCGCCGACGGCGCCAAGGAGATCTCCGCGCTCGTCGTGCCGTCGGGCACTCCGGGCTTCACGGTGGCACCGTCGTACTCCAAGGTGGGCTGGTGCGCCTCGGACACCCACGAACTCGGTTTCGCCGACTGCCGGGTGCCGGCCGAGCACCTGCTCGGCGAACGCGGCCTGGGCATCGCGCAGTTCATGTCGGTGCTGGACGAGAGCAGGATCGCGATCTCGGCCGTCGGAGCGGGGATGGCCCAGGGCTGCGTGGACGAGTGTGTGCGCCATGCCAAGGAGCGGACGGCGTTCGGGCAGCGCATCGGCGCGTACCAGTCGATCCAGTTCAAGATCGCCGACATGGAGACGCGCGCCCACACCGCACGCCTGGCCTACTACTCGGCTGCGGCCTCGATGCTGCGCGGCGAATCCTTCTCGAAGGAGGCGGCGATGGCCAAGCTGGTCTCCTCCAGGGCGGCGATGGACAACGCCAGGGACGCGACCCAGATCTTCGGTGGCTCCGGCGTGATGAACGACAGCCCCGTGGGCCGCTTCTACCGCGACGCCAAGATCCTGGAAATCGGCGAAGGCACCACCGAGGTACAACAGATGATGATCGCCAGGCACCTTGGCTTGTCCTGACCCCACCGCCGGACAGCGCCGCGACGCGTCATCTCCGGGTTCACCGACCTCCGAGTGGCCCTCGGCGAGTTCGGGAAGGGCCGACGCCATTGCCGGCCGGTCACCGGATCCGGACGCGCGCGGCCCGACCCCGGGAGTCCGAGGCTGCGCCGACTGCCCGGAACGTCGCGGCTGGCCACGCTCGGTCCGACCGCGACCTTGGGCCGCCTCCCGGACATCGGGGTCCGGGTCGTGAAGGAGCGCGATCGGAAGATGCGCGTCCGCGGCGATCGCGTCGCGCGCCGCCTCCACGGTCCAGTTCTGGAAGTAGCCGCCCACATCGAAGTGCCCGTGGTCGCCGTCGGAATCGGCCACCCGCAACAGATCGGCACGCGAGTCCTCCTGACAATCCCAGCGCGCCACCATCGCGACCAGGAACAGCGCGCCCACCCGGGGATGCGCGCGGCGGTCCGCGGCGATCCGCAACAGGAACGGCACCGCCGGCGGCGCCACCGAAGCCCGCGAGCCCTGATGACAGATCGAGCCCGACAACGACCGGAGCGACCGCTCCGCCGTCACGGCGTCGACGGAACGCACCTGCGGCGGGAAGGCTGTCCAGCCGGACGAGGACCTTGTCGCCGCGCAGCACGAAGTTCACCGGCCGCACCGCGGGCAGGGCATGCTCGGTGTAGACGACCCGGTCCAGTGGCACCGACCCCAGCAGCGCCAAGGCCTCACCGCGGTCCAACTTCGCCGTCCCCGCGCCCGCGCCGTCCGCGGGGGCCGGACGGTCCGCGGGGCAGCCGCGGCGGCGTCGCCCGGCTCGGTCATGTCCCTCCCCACCCTGTCCCTTTCGCCGCGTGCGCAGAACGCGTGGTGTCGGAGCGCCTCTGCCGTCAGGCGAGGGAGAGGAAGAGCTTTTCGAGTTCGGCTTCGGTGAGGGGCGGGGTGTCGCCGTCGGCGGCGGTCATGCACTGGCGCATGCCGCTGGCCACGATCTTGAATCCGGCGCGGTCGAGGGCGCGGGAGACGGCGGCGAGTTGGGTGACGACGTCCTTGCAGTCGCGGCCGGCCTCGATCATCGTGATGACGGCGGCCAGTTGTCCCTGGGCCCGGCGGAGCCGGTTGAGCACCACGCGCGTGGCTTCTTCGTCGACGGTCATCGTGTGTCCCTTCGCTTGCGAGCTTCCCCCATGGTACCCCTGGGGGTATTCGGCCCCGGTGGGCCCGGGGGCCTGTGGGATGTGCGCGGTTCAGTTGTGGGAGAAGCGGATGTCGGGCAGGATCCGGCGCAGCCATGCCGGGCTCCACCAGGCGGCGTGGCCGCTCAGGCGCAGCAGGACGGGCAGCAGCACCAGGCGTACGAGGGCGGCGTCGAGGAGCACGGCCAACCCGAGGACGATGCCCATCTCCTTCGGCGGCAGGGGGCCGGAGAGGGCGAAGGTGAAGAACACCGCGACCATGACCGCGGCGGCGGCGAAGATGACGCGCCCGGAGTGGCCGAGCGCGCCGACGACGGCGCGGTGCGGGTCGCCGGTCTTCTCGTAGTGCTCCTTGGCGGCCGCGAGCAGGAAGACGGTGTAGTCCATGGCGATGGCGAAGATCATCGCGAAGAAGAAGACCGGTGCCCAGCCGTCCAGGAAGCCCTGGGGCGTGAAGCCGAGGAGGCCCGCGCCGTGGCCGTCCTGGAAGATCAGCCGGGCGGTGCCGAACGCCGCGGCGGTGGCGAGCAGGCTCGTGGCGGTGCCGAGCAGCGCGGCCAGGGGAGCCTGCAGGGCGAGCACCAGGAGGAGGAAGCCCAGCCCCAGGACGACGCCGAGGACCAGCGGGGTCTTCGCGTCGAGGGTGGATTGGAGGTCGAGGTTCTCCACGGCCGCTCCGCCGACCTTGGCGTCGGCGGGGAGGTTGCCGCGCAGGCGGTCGACGGTGTCCTTCAGCGCGGGGTCGGACGGGTCGACGTTCGGGACGGCCTGCACCAGGGCCAGGGCCGAGTTGTCGCTCGCGTGCCGGGCGGGCATGACGGCGGCGATCCCGGGGTCGCCCGCGAGGACGGCGCTGGTGGCGTCGGCGGCGGCGGCCGGTGTGACGATCTGGAGCGTGCCGGGGGCGCCGGGGCCGAACGCCTTTTGGACGGCGGTGTAGCCGGTGCGGGCGGAGGAGTCCTCGGGGACGACGGTGATGGACGGCATCGCGGTGCGCAGTCCGACGATCGGCGCGGCGAGGGCGAGCAGGAGGAGCAGGGCGGGGATGCCGTACCGCAGCGGGTGCCGCCACAGACGCTCGCCCCATGTGGTGAACGTCTTCGAAGCGCCGGCCTGTTCGGTGCCGCGGCGGGTCCAGGGCAGCGCCGCGGCGTTCACCTTGTCGCCGAGGCGGCCGAGGACGGCGGGCAGCAGGGTCAAGGTGGCTGCCAGCACGAAGGCGACGGCCAGCATGATTCCCAGGGCCATGGACCGGAACGCGGGCGCCGGGACGAGCATGACCGCGGACAGGCTCACCAGCACGGTCGCGCCGGACAGCAGCACGGCCTTGCCCGCGGTGTCCATGGTCTCCCCGACGGCGCGGCGGGCGTCGCCGTGCCGGGCGAGCGCGGCGCGGAACCGCACGACGAGGAACAGCGCGTAGTCGATGCCGAGGGCGAGGGCGAACATCATCGCGAAGTTCATCGCCCAGATCGACGTCGGCGTGACGTGGTTGAGCAGCACCAGCGCCCCCGCGGAGGCCGCGAGGCCGGCGAGGGTCAGCAGCAGCGGCAGTCCCGCCGCGACCAGCGATCCGAAGGCGAGTACGAGGATCGCGAGGGTCACCGGCCACGAGAGCATCTCGGACTTGATCATCGCGTCGTGGTTGGCCTTGTTGAAGTCGCTCCACAGCACCGACGCGCCGGTCGCGGAGACCTCGATACCGTCCCCGGACAGCGCGGCCAGCGGCTCCTTGAGGTCGTCGGCGGCGCGGACCATGTCGTTGCTGTCGGCCGCGGCGCCGGCCAGCAGGATCGCGGTGTGGCGGTCGGGGCTGACGGTGGCGCCGTCCTGCGGCGGGACCACCTCGGCGATGCGGCCGTCCGCGCGCAGCAGGGTCGTCGCCCGGTCGATGACGTCGCGTACGGCCGGGTCGTCGACCGAGCGGTCCGCGGCGACGACCACCTGGAGCGCGGTGGAGGCGTTGCCCCCGAAGTGGGCCCGGGCCAGCTCGCGCACCTGGACCGACTCCGATCCGTTCGCCTGCCAGCCGGCCCCGGCCAGTGCCGAGGTCACCTGCGGAGCGAACGCACCGAGCCCCGCCACCAGCGCCAGCCACACGACGGCCACCAGCTTCAGACGGCCGGCAGCGCGCACACCGAGCCTGCCCAGCGGCCCGAGCCTGCCGGGTCCGCCCGGCGGTGTGCCGCGCCGGGGCGGGGATTCGTGTTGCGCGGGGACGCGGGTCGGGTCGGCGGTCGTCACAAAGCCTCCTCATAGATACCCCGGGGGGTACATTGAAGACGACGATAGCCGATACCCCCTCCGGTATCCAAAAATACGGGTAGGGGTATCTTGGAGAGTGTCCTCGACCACCCTCTCGACCACTCAGGAGGCCGGCATGGGCTTCGACCGCACCGTGCGTGTCACCACCGACTTCGCCACCACCATCGCCGCCGTGCGCGAGGCGCTCGCCGTGCAGGGGTTCGGCGTGCTCACCGAGATCGACGTCACCGCGACGCTCAAAGCCAAGCTCGGCACCGACATGGAGGACTACCTGACCCTCGGCGCCTGCAACCCGCCGCCGGCCCACCGCGCCCTCGACGTCGACCGCGCCATCGGCCTGCTGCTGCCGTGCAACGTCGTGGTACGCCGCGACGGCGACCACACCCTCGTCCAGGCGCTCGACCCCACCACCATGGTCACCCTCACCGGGCACGCGGACCTGGAACCGGTCGCCGCCGAAGCCGCCGCCCGCCTCGACGCGGCCCTCACCGCACTCCCGCACTGAACGCACTCCGGAACCCGAGAATCGCGAGGCCGAAGACCGAAATGCGTTTCCTCTCCTTCATGAACGGCCGCACCGGACGAACCCTGCGCGTCGGCATCGGCGCCGCCGTGGTCGCGGCCGGAGCCGCCTTCGGCGGCGCCTGGTGAGCCCTCGCCGCCCTGGGGCTACTCCCTCTCCTCACCGGTGCGCTGGGCATCTGCCCCGTGACCGCACTGGCGCGGCGGCGCGCGGGATCCGGCGCGTCCGATTGACACCACCCGAGGGCCCCGCGCGAGCGAGGCAGGCCCGCAACAGCCCGGTCGGGAACACCGCGCCGCAGAATCCGTGTACACGCTGCCGTGGTGACACCGCCTCAACGAACCGACACCCGGCCCCGTCCCGCCGCACCGGCGCGGATGCGTCAGCAGCGCAACCCGTCCGACCAGACCGACGCGGAACAGGGGTTGCCGCAACGGCTGTCGCAGCCGCCGGCGAGCGGACGACCCCCGCGCGGCGGCCGTTCGGAGAACCACCACCGCCGCGACATCCTCGACGTGATTCGGTATGCCACCGATACGGGCTACTCGGTCCGGAACTCGTATCGCTACGGCGAGGTCCCAGGTAGCAATCCGTAGTGAGCGGAGCCGCAGGGCTGCGTCGCGGTCATCCGTCGGCCCTGGCGCTCTGGGCGAATGCGGGCGCCTGCTGAAGATACAGCCGGAACCCTTCCGCCTCGGGTTCGAATCCCAACGACGAGTACAGGCGATGGGCCCCGTCGAAGGCATGGCGCTTGTGAGACAGCAGTCGGACCTTGTTGCGCCGGCGGATCGCGCGTCCGCGAGCAGCTGTCGCAGCATTGCGCCGGCGATGTCCTGGCGCCGATACTCCGCGGCGACAACCACAGCTTCGACGAACGCCGTCGGCGCACAGTCATACGTAACGTCCGGCATCACCATCAGCAGTCGAAGCGGTACGCCCAAGGCATGCTCGGACAACTCGGCCTTCAGGTCGACCAAGGCGGCCCCGCAGCTCTCTCCTCCTCGCTGCGCAGGCGGGACAGCTCGGTCCGCTTCAGCGCCTGGGGTTCGAGGTATTCACCGCGAAAGACGCGCTCCTGGGCTTCGCGCGGCGACGCAACGCGGCCGCATCGGGCGCGATCCCGACACAGTGAACGACATCTGAGGATCGCAACGGCCATAAGTCCAAGGGCGGTCTCCGACATGTGGCCACCCGGCTCTTCGGGCGCTCGGTGGATTCGCCTTGTGACCGCAGACGAGGAACGCGTTGACGAAAACCCGGCCATCCGCACGGATGGGAAAGGCAGCTGAGTATCTGGTAGCGGCCGTTCGCCAGGAGGTTCGACCGCAGCCCCCTAACGTTGCCCGCCACATCGTCGAGCACCCCGCCGAGTGAGGGCAACCGACCGCAAGGGAGCCGCGCTGCAGCCCGCCGGCAGCAACAGGGCACCGGTACCGGCATGGCCCGAGGGGTCAACGTGCGGCCGGGAGGCTCATGTGCGGGGTGGTCGGGGTGGGCGTGGGGGTGGTTGCCCGGGCCGGGCGTTCGCGCAGCAGCAGGCCGGCGGTGAGTGCCACCAGGCAGGCGGTCGGGCCGTGGACGCCGAAGGCCGTGGCAGCGGAGCCGTCGTTGCCCAGCACGACCGTCATGTCGCCGGCCGGGATGAAGGTCATCGCGAGCATCGTCCAGCCCAGTGCCCGCCGGTGCCCGGTCGACAGGAGGGCGAATATGACCAGCCCGGTGCCGATGTCGCGGACGCCCTTGACGGCCAGGAACCCGGTGCCCTCGTGCTCGGGCCAGGTGGGCAGGCCGAAGCCGGACGCGGTCGCCTGCGGGGCGAACAGGTAGGCGAGGCCGACATAGATGATGAACGCGCCACCGAGGGCGGCCAGGACGGTGGTCAGGGTCCTGAGCTTCATGGATGTTCTCCCCAGTGTCGGGCCGGCGGGACCGGTCGTCGTCGCCTTGTGGGGAAAACACTCGCCGGATGGTCCTGGAAGGCACATGGAAGCAACTTGGAGGCGACCCCGAGGGCGAGCGGAGAACCGCCGGGGCCGGTCGGTGGGGGTGGGTGCGATCAAGGTGATTACGCGGGCGAGGGTCGCTACGAGAACGGCGAGAAGGGCTCGGCCGAGCTTGCGATGGGCATCGCCGCCGATCACGCCGGGATGGAGTGGGCGATCTCGTGGACGTGTTTCTTCGCCGAACGCAAGGCCGAGTCCGCCGCGAGGCTGGGGATGGTGGCCCAGGAGTACCGCCGTCGCGGTGTGGACGCCCGCGTCCACCACGGCGTGGTCGACGGCGGATTCCTGGACCTGGCCGTCGCGGAGGCCGACGGGTTGCCGCTGTTCCTGTTTCTGGACCCGTGCGGTCTGGGGCTCCCGTTCCGGCGCCTGGTCGACGTCGTCAACGGTCCGCGTGCCCGATACGGGGCGGTGGCAACCCACCGAGTTCCTGATCAACTTCAGTATGGAGGCCGTGCGTCGGATCGGCGGGCACCTGCGGTCGGTACACCGCAACGACAAGTCCCTGGAACGCCTGGACGCGGTGACGAGCGGGTGGCGATGGAGTACGCCCGTCGGCTGTCCGAGGCCACCGGGATGTCGGTGTGTTCGGTGCCCGTGCAACGAGCCCCCGCCGAGGGTTGGCATCCCCGCTCGCGCGGGGCCGACACTGGATGACTTGGGATCCTACCAGCGGGTAACAGCATTCGTTCGGTTGCATCTTGTCACCTACGCGTCGTCCGCGGCGAGGTGAACCCCGTTCGACACCACGGTAGTTCACCCGATGGTCCCCTCGATGCCTCTCGAGCGGTGATCGATCCGGGCCGGCCGGGGAACGCAAGGATCGGCACCGCCTCGGCCCTCGATGGCATGGCCGGCATCGGCAGGTACCGGAGGCATCCCGCACTTCCTCGGAACGTGCAAAGCACCCACCGCCACGGCTCCACGGCGACGGAGGCGTGGTGGCGGTCGCCGCCTGTACGGATTCCGCTGGTGACGGCCCCAGCCCGGGCGATCCTGTCGATCGTCGACTCGACGGCCACCCTGCTGGGCCACGCGCCGACACGTCTGCGCGTTCCCCACGCGTCACCATCCGACCGCCCGGCCCGGTGTCCTCGAGTCGAGGCCACCGGGCGCGGACGCGGCATATCGGCGAAACACGTCTCACCGTCGTTGAGGTCGGTGCCGCCGATCACGACGACGCGCCGGCGCCGACGGCGGGAGCTGTCGGGATGCGCTCCCGTTGTGCCCGCGGCCTCGACGGGCTCGCCGGGCGGAGACCGGCGTCGCGGACGGGCACGGTCCCCGGCCCGGGCTGTTCGGCGTGGGCGACGGCACCGGACCGCAGGGTGAACGGGCGACGATGGGTCGCGGCATCCGGCGGTGTGGATCAGCGCCGGTGCGAGGCGCTGATGTTGTGGAGATGGATCACGATGTCGTAGGTGGAGCGCAGCCGGGTGTTCTCGTACGCGTCGACGGGCCAGGAGGCGCCGATGTTCCGGATGGGGTGTGCGGTGGTGAGCCAGTTGCGGGCGGTACCGGGGGCCGCGGTGCGCGTGTCGAGGTACCAATCGCGTCGGGACACCTTCTCCAGGGTGTTCTCCCCGCTGCCCTCGCGGGTGGGGCCGACGTCGACGCGGCGCCAGGTCGATCCGGAGGCGGTGGGGTCGATGGCGTTGAAGGATCCTCGGCCGAAGGTGAATCCGGCGTTGACGTAGCGTGTTCCGAGCCGTTCGCGCAGGAATTGCCCCTGCGTCTTCGGCTGGCTCTCGGGTGCCGCGCTCTCGCCGGCGACGTGGGAATTGTGGGCGGAGAGGAACACCTTGGTGCCGGTGTGCCGCTGCCACCAGGCGGTGTTGTCGGCCATGACCTGGTCGCGGTATGTCAACGCGGCGGCGGCGTCGTTGGCGATGTCGAACCCGAAGAGGGTGGCGTTCTGGGCGATGGCTCGGGCGTGTTGGAGCATGAGGTCGTGTTCCTTGGCGGTGATGCCCGCGGGACGGTGCTCCAGGAGGGACAGGACGCGCCGGGTGTCCTCGCGCATGCGTGTGCGGTCGGCGAGGGGCAGGGCCAGGCGCGCGTTGAAGGTTTCCTCCATGGAGGCCGTGGGTCGGGACTCGCGGTACAGCCGTCGGACCTCGGGCAGCAGGTCGGGACGTGTGCGGGCGACGTAGGACGTGACGGTGTCGAACAGGGCGGGCCCGGCGAACTCGGGGCCGTCCCCGGCGACGCGGACGGGGCTCTGGGGGTGGCGCAGGTTCCAGGCTCGTATCCACCGGAACAGGTCCCGGGTCTCGGTGGTGTTCCACAGGCTGCCGCCGGCCTGGAACTCCTCGTCCATGATCGTGTCCAGGTCGCCCCCGCCGTGGCGGACCCACTCGTCCAGGCGCACCCCCGCGCTCCACTGGATCTCCAGGACGAAGCTCCGGAAGCCTTGGCGCTCCACCAGGTGCCGGAAGAGGCGGTGTTTGACGGTGTAGAACTCGCTCGACCCGTGCGTGGCCTCGCCCACGCCGACCACGTCCGCGCCGCGGATCATCGTGTCGAACGCCCGCAGATCCGCGTCGGAGCCGCCCGGGACGGTGCTGCCCAGCGGGTGCGCGGTACGCGCCAAGGCGCGCGCGGGACCCTCCTGCGACGAGGAGGAGTCGGCGGACACCGCCGAAGAGGCCGGCGCGGCCTGAGCGGGCGTCCCCGAGACGGTTGCCGCCAGGCACAGCAACGGCAGGACGGGAAGCAGGATTCGGCTCAGCCGCCCCGACCTCGGCCCACAACGGCGAGTGGCCACCGGGATGTCGGTGTCCCCGGACGAGTGCAAAAAGTGTGATCCCATGACTCAGACGCTAGGCAACCAACCACGCTCGGCGCCTCGTTCGCGAGGCCCAGGACTCCGGTACCACCCGATGCGACACCCCCAGTACCCACACCATCCGGAAAACCGCAGGCGACGACGGCCACCGAGGACAGGCCACCCGGCGCCGCGCCCCCCGCAACATGATCTCGAAGTGACAACCGATCCAATCCAGGAACATCCCCGCGCTCGCGGGGCCGACCGCATCACACGTAGGCCAACCAGCAGGGCGTGGAGGGACGTGGGCCCGGCACGCCGACAACGGAGACAGTCGTGTCCAGGAATGCCCCCGGAGGCCGTCAGGCCCGCACCCGCGCCCTCGCCGCGCGGGAATCGATCCCCTACATCGCTGCCGCGCGCAAACGCGACACACTACGCGCGCCGTTCCCACCCGGCCTCGACACGTCCGGAGTTCCGGGCGCCCGTCGCGGGGTCCACCGCACCGGCGGGGGTGGTGGTGGCCGTCGTCGGCCGGGGCGAGACGGACGCACTCGCCCACCACACGGCCGCCGCCTGGGCCCTGGACGGGGCACGCGTGCTCGTCGTAAGCAGCACGCGTACCCTCCCCCAGATTCGAACCCGCCGGGGTAAGTGGCGGCCGGACACGCCCGAGCCGATCGTCGCCCGCACCGAGCCAGCAAGCACGGTCCGTCGAGCATGGCGGTTCTCGTGCTGGTCGAGACCGTCGTGGAGTTGCAGGGCCTGGCGGGATACCGGGGGCGTTCGGACAACGCACGGGTGGAGCGCCAGACCGCCCGTCTCCGAGAACTCCGGCAGCAATAGGCAGCAGCACGTGGCGCGTTCACCGAGGCGAGTGAGCGGCGCGCTGGTCGGCATCGTCCCGTTGGAACGTCCAGGGGGTTGAAGCCACGGCCACCAGGCCGTCACCGCAGCAAGCGACAGGGAATCCGCTCCCCTGTTCATCCGACGTCGGGAGGCTTCTCCTCGCCATCGGTGTCGGTGTCGACGCCCTTGTTCGGGACGCCCGCCAGGCCGTCCACCGCGGCGGGCTCGGCAGCTGCAGGCCGGTCCGAAGACCTTACGACGATGACGATCCGAACCCTGTCCATCGAGGTGGTTGCGCCGGCGGGGCGGTGCCGGGGGCCGGATGCCGGGAGCAGCGGCGCGAGGCCTTTACCGGACGCGCGCCGTGCGCTGGGGGGCGCGACGGGAGGCGTGGTCGGTGGGCGGTGTCCAGGTGGGGCGGCCGGGGCCTTCGGGTCGGGTGCCGAAGCGGTGGGTCGTGCTTCGGTGGCCGGAGTCCGCCGGCCCGAGACGGTGTCGCCGGATGCGTCTGCGGAAGGCGGGAGGAACGGGAAGTGCGGCGGGGGCGACTCCGGCGGTGCGGGTGGTACGACACCGAGTCCGGGCCAGGTGTCGCGGACCTCGTCCAGGAAGGCGCGGTGGTCGGTGCCGTGTGCGTACGCGGCGGCGTGCAGGTCGTCGAGGGCAGCCTCCAGGGAGTCCGGCTCGGCGGCGGCGAGCAACGCCGGCAGGGCGCACGCCTGTTGGAGCGCGTTGTGGGTGGTGCCGTTCGGGAGGGTGATCGTGGCCGTGGAACATTCGGGTCCTCGAACAGGCGCTGCCACAGCTCACCAGAATTGTCGAACGGCGCAGGCAGCGGCGCGCCCGCGTCGAGTGCCGCCAACGCGGGTGCAATCCAGTCGACGTCGGCCAACCGCGCCAGGGCATAGGCGCGATGTGCCGCCCAGCGGGCGATCTCGCGCTGCGTCCCGTCGTCCACGCGCGCGATCGCGTGGACCAGGTGCACATCGAGCATCCGCATCCCGTGCACGTTCCCGCCCACCCGCCGCAACCGCTCCGTCGGCAACCGGCCCGCCCACTCGCGCAGTTCGTACTCCCGGACGTGCTCCGCCTGCACGCGGGCCTTCGCCTCGCGGGCCGCGCGTTCGGCCGCGGCCCGCTCCCCGGGCGTCGGCGGCGGCTGTTCCCGGGCGAACTTGTGCCAGGAGCTCGTCCAACAGCCTGGCTGATGGGCCGGCGTCCCGTGTTACGGCTATTCGGGTTTGCGGGCCAAGAGGTAGGCATGCGGCCTTGTCGCCCCGTGGCCGGGTTCCTGCCGCAGTCGTGCCGTGACGATGAGGTCAGCTTGCCCCAGCAGCTCGGCGATGCGGTCGAGCGGCAGGAAGTAGGAATCGTAGGACACCGGATGACCGCCGTATGCCTGTGTGTGACGCAGGTGCTCGTCGTCCCCGATGTGGCCGCCCAGCATCAGATAGCCACCGGGCGCGAGCGTGCGGTGGAACTCGGTGAACACCACCGGCAACTGCTCCGGCGGGGTGTGGTGCGTGGAGAAGAAGGCCAGGATGCCGCCGAGCTCGTCGTCCTGGAGGTCCAGTGCGGTCATCGAGCCAACGTCGAATCGCAGGCTCGGATAGGCATGTCGGGCCAGCCCGATCATCTTCGGTGACAGGTCTATGCCGAACGCGGACAACCCCAACTCGGCCAGATACGCGGTGACCCTGCCGGGTCCGCACCCCAGATCCGCGACCGGTCCGAGGCCGGCCTTCTGCACGAGTTCGGCAAACGCGGCGAACATCGCGCGTGACAACGGATCCAGCTGGGCCGGGGCCAGGACCCGTGTGACGTAGGCGGCTGCGACGGTGTCGTACGACTCCCGGACAGCGGCCAGATGGGAGAGCTCGGTCATCGGGCGACCCTAGACGAGGCCTCTGACAGAACGGTCGACGCGCAAGGTCACACCGAGATGCGCACCTGCCGCCGCAAGACGGTGCCCGCCGCCCAGGAACTCGACCAGCGGGTCGCCGCACTGACCTGATCTCAGTGAACCGCGTCTTGCGGGGCATTCTGGGCCCGGATCATGTCCCGCAGAGCTGTCCGGGACGAAATCAGGTCGCCCGAGCCTCCTCCAGCACGTGCTTGAGCGCGTTCCGCTCGCTGGTCGGAGCCTTGATGGTCTCGTCCCGTATCTCCATCTGTTTGATCAACTCCAGGATACGGGCCACGAGTTCGGCAGAGCCGGCCTGGTCGACCTGCCGGCCCAGGCTGCGTTGGACAGCGGCCTTGAACGCGTCGCGTTCGGCCCGGACCGCTCGCGGCTCGGTCCGGATCAGTTCGAAATCCGTGGCCACGCTCGCAGCGCTTGCGACCCCACCCTCCTTGGCCTTTCTGGACTCGCTGTCGGCGGGCGAGTGAACGTGCACACCCACGCACAGCTGAACGTGCACAGCGTCGTGCGGATCGATGATGAGACGCGCGAAGGTAGGTCCGATGCTTCAACCGACCTCGATCCGACCACCGGACCCAGCGAGACCCACTATGAAGGGTTTGTCGGCCACCGTGATGTTCCGTCCCGAGCGCCCCGGCATCGAGCGTGTGTCGCATCCGCTTCTGCCGACGGAATGGGCACACCTGCCGCCTACCGGCACAGCACGGGGCCGTCCGCAAGACCGGACATCCGGTGTTTCAGAGCCGTCTCGTGGCGAACAGGGTGGTCCCGTACACCGTGTCCACTTCCTTCCGTTCGGTCTCGGTGAACCCGACCTTGGCCAGAACACGGCGAGAAGCGGTGTTCCAGTCCCAGACCGTGGCCCCCAGACGTTCGTGCCCAGATGATCTCGCCCATTCCAGAACCGCCAACGAGGCCTCGGTCGCGTATCCCTGACGCCAAACTCGGCGTAGCAGCTCGAATGCCAGTTCCGGTTCCGCCACCGACCCTCGCCCGCTGTCGACCAGCCCGCAGTAGCCGATGACGTCACGAGACGCCTTCCGCTCGACGGCCGGCAACCCGATCGACCACAGTTGGTTGGTGCGGATCGAATCCTCGAGCTCCGCGACCGTGGGGTGTCCGTCCGCGTCGATTCGGCGGTGCGGCGGCACTCGTGGATCACGTTCGGTCCACAGCTCACGCTGGACGACAGCCTCGGCTACCCGCCAAGGTCTGAGCAGCAGGCGACTCGTCTCGAGTACAACTTCGCTGCCCGGGGTCGCGCCAACTGTCATGACAGCAACCGTCTCACGGGCGACCGCACTGTCGTGCCACGGGGTGCATGGTCGGTCCTGCCGATCGTGGACGCTCGATATGCGGGACAACCGCGATCAATCCCTGAGCGTCGTCTTGGAGCTGTGCACGTTTGGCTGCACCCGGTTGGACACGTTGACCCGTACGCCGACACTCGCCTTTGGCTTGGCTTTTGCGGGCCTCCTCGATGTGCTCACGTACTGCCTCGGCATAGACCAGCCAGTTCGACGCTCCCGCGATCCTCGCCACCGCAAGGAAGCTGATCGGCTCTCCGCTCGCCTACATCTGGTCCACGACCGCGATCACACGCGCGCTTCTCGCGGCCGGCCTTCTGGCGGGCTTCCCGAAGAACCTGCGCGGGAGTACAAGGCTCGGTCACGGCCGGTCGCCGTCGCGCCGGGAGACGACCGGCATGGGCAAGGCAACGGCGCGGGAGGCAGAGGCCGCGCGGAGTGAGGCTTCCCCCGGAACATGGACACGGGGTTTCATGCGGCCAGTGAAAGCGTATCGGTCTCGCTCGCGCGTTCCTCGAACGCGGCGGGGCTGA